>JAKSBL010000273.1 GCA_022361115.1 Spirochaetota bacterium
GCGGAATGACCAGCCAAAGCGTCATTAGTAGCTTTTAAAAAATCTCTATATTTTATTAGAAACATTTTTTACCAAATATGTAAAGGATATTCCATAAATCAGTGAAAATCTATTATTTTAACCAGGGATTATTCAACAAGAAAATATTCTTTCCATAATTTAAGAAAGTAAATTGACCTGTCAGATATAATGCTTTACAATGGAACTGACTGTTTTATCGGGAAAAGAAAAAGATGAGGAATTTGGCATGCGGGTTCTGTTAATTTGTTCAAGTAGTCAATTAAGCAATAAAATCGATCATAGTATCAAGGAAACGGCATCAAAAATAATAAAAGTCTCATCTGCTGATCCAAAGCAATTGAAAAATAAATTAGGCAAAACTACTATTGATATCATTTTAATTGATTTTATTGTTGAAAAAAAAAGCATGTCTATCTTTGAAGAAATTCAAAAAAGCCATCCCAATGTACCGGTTATTCTTTTGCTAAATGAAGAGGATCATATTAATAAAATTAGTAAGCTGTTGGAATCCCAATTAGTGGAATCAATAATGATTGATCAAAAAGAGCAGTATCTGACTCTTTTGCCAATTATTATGAAAAAAAAATATACAAATTGGTTACAAACTGCTGGTTATGTTCAATGTTCTCATTTTATGGATACTTTCATGAATATGATTCCAGATTTTCTTTATTTTAAAGATAAAGATTGTAAATATTTAGCTATTAGCCAAGCTTTTGCTGAGTTTTCGCAAATACCTAAGGAAGAATGTGTAGGAAAAGATGATTTTGATTTATTACCTCCAAAATTGGCAGAGATGTGTAAAAAGAGTGACGAAAAGGTATTACAAAAATCAGGCATGATTACCATAGAGGAAACTGCAAATATTGATCAGGAAGATTTTTTTTTTAAAACGATCAAGGCGCCAATTTTAAACGAACAAAAGAAATTTAATGGTATCATTGGTTTAAGCATTGATATAACTGAACACAAAAAAGTAGAAAAGACTTTACAAAAATTAGTAGATGAACAGCAAATTATCAGTGATATTGCAAAAGCTCTCAATACACTGGAGGTGAGCGATGCCTTTCCGGTTTTAGTTGAAGGATTAATGAGACTAACCTCTTGTGAATCAATCAATTTAGCATTAGTTCATGAAAGAAATAATACAGTAAAAATTATAACTTTGACTAATCATTCTTCATCTTTAGAAGATGGAGAAATCTTTTTTTATTCTGATTCTGGATTAATCAGTGAGTTATCGAATAATGTATTATTTAATATTAAAGAATTAAATAAAGACTCCATTTTTTTGGATGAGAAATATCTATATAAAAGGGGGTGGCGGTCTTATATTAATATCCCTTTATATATTGGTAGGGTGATAATTGGATCGATCTGCCTGGCTAGCAGCAAACGACAACATTTTGAAAGTGCTTTAGTTCCAATTTTGCAACAAGTGGCAAATTTCTTAGCCAGTGCTTTGGAAAATAATCGATTGTTTGAGAATGAACAGCGGCAAAGAAAACAAGCCAATACCTTAAGAGAATCAGCACTGGTATTAACTGAGGCACTGAATTTAGAGGAAGTTATCGAAAGAATACTGGCGCAATTACAAAAGGTTGTTCCATATGATTCATGTACTGTCCAATTACTCGGTTCAGAATTTAATACAGATCAAAATAAAAAAATGACAAAACATAATGTTGTTGAAATCGTTGGAGGACGGGGATTTTCTAATATATCCAATTTAATCGGTTTATCTTTTGAAATAGGCAGTAATAATCCTAATACAAAGGTTATTAATTCTCGATCCACCTTTATTGTAGAAGATATTCCTTTGGAGTATAGTGATTTTAATAGGGCACCTCACAATGAAACTGGAATACATTCTTGGATGGGTGTTCCTATGCTGGTCAGAAAAAGAATTATTGGTATGATTGCTTTAGATAAAAAGAAAATTGGCTACTACACTCAACAACATGCTCAAATTGCCGAAGCTTTTACAGCACAAGCTGCAGTTGCAATTGAAAATGCACGATTATTTGAAGCAGAAAGAAAAAGAGCAACTCAGTTGGCTGTTGTTAATCAGGTTGCCCGAAAAGCTGTTTCAATTTTAGAACCAAGTCATTTACTTCAAGAAATTGTTGATTCCATTCAAAAAGGATTTAATTATAAAAATATTATTTTACTACAATACAATCAGAAAAAAAATGAACTGGGTAATATTGCGGTTGCCGGCGAGTTTAAAGATTTATTACCCGAAAATTATAGTCAAGATGCAGGAATTGGATTGATGGGATGGACTATAGAAAATGGAAAATCTATATTAGTGAATGATGTTGAAAAAGATGACCGTTATTTTATGGGATTTCCCCGTTATGTCCCAACCCAATCAGAATTATGTGTACCACTAAAACTTGAGGATCAGGTTATTGGTGTTTTGGATGTACAGGAAACAAAAATTAATGCTTTTGAAGAAAGCGATTTAATAGCTATGGAAACATTAGCTGATCAAATTGCTGTTGCTATTGATAATGCTCGTTTATATAAGCAAGCTCAAAAGGATTCTGAAACTAAATCTGTACTACTGGATGAGGTGAATCACCGTGTGAAGAATAATTTAACTGGCATTATTGGCTTGTTATATTCTGCAAGAAATAATACACCGGTAAACAATAGTGAGTCTTATAAAGAGGCCATGAATGATATGATAGGCAGAGTACGTGGATTGGCTTCTGTACACAATATGTTGTCCGAATCAGAGTGGGCTCCTCTGCAGCTTAGTTACTTAGTTGAGCAAATCGTCCAAACTGCTTTACGAACATACCCAGATCAAAAAAATATATCATTAGCTATTGAGCACTCTTCTGTTAAAGTGACTTCTAATCAAGCACATAATTTAGCTTTAGTAATCAATGAATTAGTAACTAATACAATCAAATATGCAACAAAAGATCAAAAAAAAACAATTATTTCATTTCAGGTTTCAGTAGAAAATGATAGAATTATTTGTATATTTAGAGACAATGGAGACGGATATCCAGAAGAAGTATTAAATCTTGAGAGTCATAATATGGGTTTTGATTTAATTAAGAATATAATTCAAGGAATTTTACATGGTCAATTAGAATTGAGTAATGATCATGGAGCTGTAACAAGAATTCAATTCGGATTACTGGTTTAATTAGGGGTCTTTATGTATGATAAAAAAACAATCCAGGTATTTATTGCAGAAGATGATTATCTGGCAGGTGAATTAATAAAAGAGATGGTAAAAGATTTGGGCCATCAGGTACTTGAGAAAGTTTCTACTGGTGTACAAGCCATTAATAAAATTCAGGAATTAGTGAATAATAATCAAAAACCAGATGTCGTTATTCTGGATATCAAGATGCCTGAACTGGATGGAATTGAAGCTGCCAAACAGATTGTGAAAATTTGTCCTGTTCCTATTGTATTATTGACTGCTTATCAAACTCCTGAATTGGTAAAAAAAGCTAGTCTTGCTGGAATTGGAGCTTATTTAGTAAAACCTCCCCGACTTCAAGAACTAGATCGAGCTATTACGATTACTATGGCCCGTTTCGAAGATATGATGGAATTAAAAAAACTGAATGAAGAACTTAAGGAAGCACTAGAAAAGGTCAAAACTTTAAGTGGTTTACTTCCAATATGTGCCCATTGTAAAAAGATCAGAGATGATGACGGATATTGGCAGGATGTTGCTGTTTACATTCGAAATCATAGTGAGGCAGAATTTACCCATGGGATTTGTCCAGATTGTGCAAAAGAGTACTTCGAGTGAAGCTTCAACCAGCAAGAACAATTACCTTCTAATCAAATTTTTCTAGTAAACCTCTCTGATCGAGGAGATAAAGATATTGATTATGCAGTAGAAAAATATGGTAAGGAATAGCAAATCCTACAGCAATCTTCATGAATATCTCCTTGAGCAGTTGAAAAAGAAGATCACCAAGGAGATGAAAAAACGAAACTATCATCCCTTTTTTGTGATCTTCTTTTTTTATTGATTTATTTATCCAACTAATTTTTCAAAAGCTTCGACATTAGAACGGATAACTTCGATACTAGATTGCCAGAAGCTTTTTTCTTCTATATTAAAACCTACTTCTTTAATAATATCCACTGCTGTGCTCATACCAGTTTTTTGCAGGATTTGGTCATACTTGGAAATAAAAGATTGACCTTCCTGTATATATTGCTGATAAAGACTGATGCCAAATAATTGACCAAAAGCATAGGGATAATTATAAAAAGCTGAATCCTGTTGATAGTAGTGTCCTTTTACTGCCCACATATAGGGATGAAGCTCCTCTTCATTTAATGCTGTTCCATAAGTTTCTTTTTGGGCATCTATCATTAGACTGCAAAATTCTTCCGGGGTTAGTTCATTGTTTTTTCTTTTTTCTATTATTTTTGATTCAAAAATAAAACGGGAAAGAATATCTACAATTACCTGGGTGGATTCTGATAAAAAGACTTCAATAATGTTGAGTTTTTCCTCTCCATCAACTTCTTTCATTGCATTTTGAAATATCAAGGTTTCACAAAAAATTGATGCGGTTTCTGCAAGGGTTAAAGGATAATCTCTTTTGATATGTGATGAATCTTTCAGGATGTGATGATGATAGGCATGGCCTAGCTCATGAGCAATCGTTGAGACTGCAGAGAAAGATCCATCAAAATTACAGAGGATGCGGCTGTCTCCGCTGAGGGGGAAACTTTCACAAAAAGCACCACCCATTTTGCCCTGACGAGGTTCTGCATCAATCCATTGATTTTGGAAAGCATGGCCTGCAAATTTTCCAAGTTCAGGAGAAAAATTATTAAACTGGTGGATGATAAAGTCTTTTGCATCAGAAAATTGCCATTCTTTTGCATTTCTTATTGCAGGAGCAAAAATATCATAAAAGCTTAAGGATTGGAGGCCGAGTAATTTTGCTTTTCCCTTTAAATAGCGCTGTAATAATTTTCTTGCATCATAAAGAGTTGAAATCAATGCATCCAATGTCTTGCGGCTAATTCTAGTTTGAAAGAGGGAACGGTCGATTGTACTTGGATATTTTCTCCTTTGATCCAGCTCATTTGTAAAACCTTTTACTCCATTTAAAGCATAAGCTAAGGGTATTTCAAATTTTTTCCAGGCTGTCAGCTCTTGTTTCCAGGCTTTTTGTCGGATATTTCGATCAGCATGAAAAGCTAATGCCCTCAATTGATTGACTGTTTTTGTTTCTCCGGTTTTCTCATCCCAAATTTCAGAAATAGTAGAAGCTAGAGTAGAATGGAGTCGAGACCATGCTTCACCACCAGCCTGAGACAGGTGGTTAGCTAAATCTTCTTCCTGAGGATTCATCTGATGAGCTTGCAAGTAAAGAGCTTCTTCTATAAAGAACAAATAATCTTTATATTCCGGATACAGTTTTTTGAAACTATTGAGATTTTCTTTTAGGCCAACCAGTTTATTTCGAAACAAAATACTGAGGTTTTTTAGAGGAATTTCCAGAGCCTCTACTTGATTGAGTTCTTTTAAAACAACACGATCCGTTGTACTAGTAGAATAACGGGCAAAAACATAAGCTATAATATCATAGAAGAGATCACCAGTTTCGTTATAAAGATCAATACATTCTTTTAACCACTTTTCTGGGTTTTGCTGTTGTTCTTCATTTGTTTTTCTTCAAATTGTTTAAAAAGTTTTTTTAATTTTTCTTTATTTTCCAGATACTTTGGATCATCAAATCCTTGATAAATATTATCTAGTTGCCAGTGAGGTAAATTTGTCATGTAAGGTACTCCTTGATATATTAAAAAACATCCCGGATTGCTAAAGGGATGAAATTTTTTAAAAATTAATTAAAATAGGTATTTGTTAATCTATATTAACGATTTAACCCCCGGTTTTAGACGGGGGTTATAAAAAATTGAGTAGTTCTGTTAAATATTCTTAAAGATATCAGTTAAGAAAGGCTCAAGAAAAATTATAAATTTCGTTTAATTACTTTACTAAGCCCTTCAATTGCAGATCTGATAGTATTTTCATCAGACATGGTGAAATTTAAGCGCATTGTTGAGCTGCCATCACCTTTTTCAGTATAAAAATATTTACCAGGAACAAAAGCAACTTTTTCTTCAATTCCTTCTTCATAGATTTTATCTATATTTATACTATCCGGGCCTTCTGCCCAGATAAACATGCCGCCATCGGGTCGAGAATAATGAAAATTTTCTGGAAAAAAATTATCCATTGCTTGAATCATCGCTTCCTGTCGTGGCCGGTACAAATCAATGATTTTGGGAATGTGCCGATCCAAGTAACCGCCGCTGATATATTCACTTGCCAAGGCCTGGTTTAAAGTGGATGTATGAAGGTCAATACTTTGTTTACAAAGTACTAACCAGCGATTAATTATTTTAGGTGCAATATAAAATCCTAACCTTAAACCAGGAGCAAAGATTTTGGAAAAAGACCCCATGTATACAACATGTTCAGGTGCCATTGATTTTATTGTGGGGAGGTGTTCATTGCGGTAACGTAATCCACCATACGGATCATCTTCAATTAAAAGGACATTATGTTTCTGGATAATCTCTGCAATTTGTTTTCGTCTTTCTAAAGAGATAGTACGTCCAGTCGGGTTTTGGAAGGTGGGAACTAAATATACGAATTTTAACTCATGATTTCTAATGACCTCTTCCATGGATTCCGGAATAAGCCCTTCATCATCTGTTTCCATCCTAATATATTGAGGTAAATAAGGATTAAATGCCTGAATTGCACCTAGATAAGTCGGTGCTTCGACTGCTATTTTGTCCCCTTCAGAGATAAAGATTTTTCCTAGTGCATCTAAGACACCCTGTGAACCACTGGATATAAAAATATTATCCATAGTTTCCGTAATATGATATCTTTTAATATAATGAGATATCTGTTCTCTCAAAGGCTCAAAGCCTTCGGTTAAACTATATTGAAAAGCCTTGTCTGCATATTTTTCAATGACATTTTTAGTCAGTTCTTGAATGATATCTAAAGGAAAGGAAGCAGGAGCAGGAAGTCCCCCTGCTAGAGAAACTACTCCAGGTTGATTGGCGATTTTTAATATTTCACGTATAATACTAGCACCCATATTTTTTGTACGGCCAGCTAAGATATTTTCATTAATCATCAGTTAACTCCTTATATTTCATTAATGATCAATTATATACTATTGCAGTAGTAATAGCAACTGCCAATTATAAAAAAATAGAACCATCCATTGGGATTCAATCAGATGGGAATTGTGACCCCGTTAAAACAGGTATTGATCATGCTCTGGATCAAAGAGGGTTTCAATGTCCAAATCAATAACAGAAGCTATGCTTTGTGCAATGGGTTTTAGTTGCTTCTCAATGTAATGCTGATAATCATAGTCAGAAGTCATTTTTTTTAAAGGTTGCGGCCCATCTTTTGTTATGATGTATTCGACAGTTCCCCGTTGATATGTCCATCCTAGTAATAAGGCTGCTTTTACATGAGGAGGATGAGTTTTAGTATATGCAGTTACTGGTTTTCTCAAAGAACGGCGGTAAATCAAGTGACTGTCCCATTTTCCTGATCTGACCTCTTTTTGAATTTCTATCATATAATCAGCAATTTCACCAGAACTTTTTCCGCAAAACAAATCAAACAAAACTTTAGTCTGGAATTGATGAGCCAGTTCAGTCCAATCACTGCGCACAGCTTCCATTCCTTTGATTTCCAGACGGCTAATATCCCATTCAATTGAGGTTTGCTGATGCTCAATCACCAGACCAGCATAGCCTTTGGCTCGACCACTAGCTTCATCCTCTTGATAAAAGTCCAAGCCGCGAATTGGGGGAATAAACAGGCAATGATAGATTTTTTCAAATTCTAGTTCTAAAAAGGAATCTAACTGATAGTTGTTTTTAACATAGTTTTTTAATTCAGTATTTATTTGCTGAACGATTTTTCTTGCTTCTTTACGAAGATCAGGTAGACTTTTATTTTCAAAATCTCTAGAGGTAATAAAAAGGGAATCTGTATCTCCATAAATCACTTCCAGTTTTCTAAAAATTAATTGATTCTGACACCAGCGCAGTATTTGCTGGCCAAATCCAGTTATAGCACCAGCTAAATATGTGGAAGCAAAACGACAACCCTGTGAACCTAAAACTCCATAGAAGGAGTTCATTAAAATTTTATATACATAGGATGCAATAGGATCTTTTTTTCGTTTAGCCTCTTCCCGACTAGCAAAAAAATTTGCAATAATGTCAGGTAATAAACCTGGATTTCTGTGAAAAAAAGCGCCATTTGGAGCTTCAATATATTGCTGATCTTTATTAGTAAGATTAGCTTTTGTTCCTGCAAAACCGGCTGGATCGATGTTAAAAGTTCTGATAATTGTTGGGTAGAGGCTTTTGAAGTCAAAAACCAAAACCTGATGGTAGAGGCCGGATTCCGGAGCAATAATCAATCCGCCTTCTGCACCAAATACCGGCATAGTGTCGGTACCTATACTGGGAGCTACCATATTGCGCTGATGAAGTTTCTCTGTATAAAGGTGTTCAAAAGGAGGTATACTGGTCCAGGCTCTATCTAAACTGATGCCTGTTAGTACGGACCGCTGAATAGTCAGGTCCATTAAACCAGTCTTTTTTAAAATATTCAGTACGAGATCAGCATCTTTGAGACAGTATAGGCAGTATTGGGTCGGATTATTTCGATAAAGGGTTTCTAATTCTTCAAGTTTATCCTCTCCATGAGACCGAATGAGTTTACCTTCCCCAAGCAAGGTTGAGGCAACTGTTTCTAAAGAGTAATCATCATATTTATCAGGAGAAGATCGAGCCAACCACATGGCATCAATCACCTGCCTGCCGGGAATAATGATTTTGTTCTTACGTTGTTTGTTCTCTGGTAGAAAAAGGGCCGGATCATCGGATCGGCCAATTGAAAAAGGGAGGCCTAAAGCTTTGAAACGCCGAGCAATGATTTGAAAATCAAAATCAATCACATTCCAGCCAGTTATAATATCAGGGTCAAAATCAAGGATAGTCTTTGCAAAGCTGGAAAGAAGTTCTTTTTCTGAAGAAAAACATTCTATCTGGGGATGCCGAAGATCTTTGCCGAGAAAAAAAACCTTTTGCCGGTCTTGCTGATCTTTGAAACTATAACCAGCAATGCCAATAGCTCGAATGTGATTACTATTAGCTGTGGTTTCAATATCTAATGAAAGGATGGATAATTCTACAGTGTCGTTAATCGGAGTGACCTGGGGATTAATAAAAACATGATCAACATGTTTACCTTTTTTACTGGTTCCTTTTATGATTATGGCTGAATGAAGTTGATGAGTAAGGCTATACTGCTGAGTCATACTCATATCTGCCTCATATGTATTGATCCCTTGATTTTTTAACTGATCAGCTAAAGCAATCCTTTGTTTCTGATTGAAAAAAGAAAGCTGAATACAATGATCGCCTTTTATAGTCGTAAATGGGCTGGGGTGGATTTGAAAATGGGGTATGTTAGATGGTAAAAACTGCTGATCCTGAGTTTTTATAAAAAAATATGGCTGAAAGTGTTCATCAATAATAGCAAAGGTTTGCTGATTTTTTAATCTTCCCAGCAGATAAATTTTTTTCTGGTTAGCTGATGCATAACTATGGATAATAAATCCAGCATGTTCATTTTTCATACTCATGATCATAGCTTATTTTATTGATCTTGAAAAGTACTGATTAGTGGCAATTCCATTTTTTTCTTCATCATATTAGTACATTGTCTTTTCTCTTTATTTCACATTGACAGAATTTTGTTTTTTCGTTAAAATTTATTTATCTGTTAAGGATTAATACATGAAAAAAGAATTAAACTATGAGATTTTAAGAGATTCTGGGAAAACTACTTCTACAAAGATTAGTAAATTTCAATTTAGAACAATTACTAATCCTGCTAAAGTATTTAAAGATCAACCCCGTAAAACTTCTTATAATCAAAAAAACAGCCAAAAACCAGAATAAACATTGGCCAATCATTTGACTTTTTCAATAATTGATAATAAAATTCACTATCAGAAATAATAATTTATTAATACTGACATATCCTTACTGATTTAAAG
Organism: Spirochaetota bacterium; assembly: GCA_022361115.1. Taxonomy (GTDB): domain Bacteria; phylum Spirochaetota; class GWE2-31-10; order GWE2-31-10; family GWE2-31-10; genus JAKSBL01. The sequence continues at coordinate 10,146 of JAKSBL010000273.1, forward strand.
ATAGCATATGTTTCTACATTGTACCTGGTCACAAAAAAAATGTTTAATAACAAAAAAAGAAAAAGTCTTATTTACCAAATATTGTTTGGAGTGTCCCTATAGCTTGATTTGTGAAAAACAATATAGCCAGTTTTTAAATCGCAATATCATTTATGACAAAGAAAAAGATAATAATCAGGGATTTTTAGAGAAGAGAAATAAATTTTCCGATAAGCAATTATCTGAATTAGATTCTCAAAAAGTAGAGAAAAATCAAGTATTTGAAAGAGGTGCAGAGATACTAGGTCATTTTAAAGAATGGCCCCTATCTGTAACTGATTCTAAATTAAGTCACCCCATCCAAAAAATTAAAACAGATTTTGATCATATTGATTTTTATTATTCAGCATTTGTAGTTCGCTATACCCCAAATATTAAAAAAATTATATCCCATCTTATTAATCTGGATTTATCCAATCCGATTTATGCTTTTCATTTAGATTGTGTAATCAATTGGATAGTGAATAATCCATTCACTGAAATTCAATACCAATCGTTACTGCCAGAGGAATTAAAAGAAGATTTTGCCCCATTAATGAATTTACTGAAAAAAAAACAACATAAACTTTTCATCAAAAAAGAAATTTATCCAGCTGAACATTTTAAAAGAAGCCAGGTACCATGAGGCACGAAATTTCTTAACTATCTAACCGATTAATTCTCATCAACAACATTATATACTAAGTCATTCGTTAAATTAGGACAAAATACCTATTTTCAATTCAAATATTAAGCGCTATAATGAACTAAACTATTTTTAAGGTATGAGAAAATGGATAGCGTCCTATATTATTTTAGTGGTACAGGTAATACATATAGAGTTGCCTGTGATTTAGCTAAAGAATTAAATGCAAAATTGTTGCCTATTGCTTCCCAGCTAAATGTAGATATTGTGGCAATACAGGATAAAAAAATCGGATTGATTTTTCCGGTGTATTATATGCAATTACCACCAATTGTGAGTGAATTTGTCTGTAAATTGACTAATCTTAATGGAAAATATGTTTTTGCCTTAGCAACTTATGGAGGTGGACCAGGTAATTCTTATAAAAAATTGAATCAACTATTAAAACAAAAAAATTCAACCTTAAGCGCCTGTTTTGGTGTACACATGCCTCAAAATGCTTTTTATAAACCTTGGGAAAACCATCAAAAAATATATCACAATTGGCAGAATCAAGTATCAAAAATAAGCCGCATTATTAAAGCTGAAAAAAAGGGAAATCATAATAATAATTTTCTCAATTTTTTGATTTCTCCATTCAATCAACTTTTTGAGAAATGGTCCATTCAATACCTTAGTAAGTTAACCGGCCTTTCTGAGGATAAAGGAATAAATGCGTTAATTAAGGCTGCAGATTGCGGATTTTCAGTCAATGAGCAGTGTACCAATTGTGGAGTTTGTGCAGAAGTTTGCCCTGTTAATAATATTATTATCAATTCTAAAATTCCTACCTGGCATCACCACTGTCAAAATTGTTTAGCCTGCTATAATTATTGCCCCCAGCAAGCTATCGAATGTGAATTCATAAAAAAAGGGTATTATTATCATCATCCAGATGTAAATATTAAGGCTATAAAAACTCAAAAAGTATCTCAGCAACCAGCACTTTAAGATATATAATTAGCTAAAAATAAGATAATCCCCGATGGTCTCGGGGATTATGAAAAATAACTAATAATTGAGGGAGGGAAAGTATGAAAGGAATAAATATATAGATAAGAAAGAGTACGAATATTTTTTAAAAAAAATAAATTTATCCTAAATGGAAGGCTAATTATATCAGTTATTTGATTAATAGATAAGGAGGGGTACCCCTATTTAGTCCCTCATAATTGATGCTTTTAACTTTATTATGAAATAAGTCAAAATTTTAATAAATATCTGGAATAAATTTCAGACTATAAAGTCGGGGGTGAAAGAGGTTGGACCCTTAAAGAGCTATTTTAGAAACTGAATAATCAGGTTAGGTCATAAATAATTGTAATAGTTCAACTTTATTTTGTATATTGAATTTTTTATAAATAATCGTCAAATGTTTTTCCAGCGTTTTAATAGAAATAAAAAGTTTATCGGCAATTTCCTGATTGCTGCTTTTGCTGGTTATTATTTGATAAGCAATTTCTGTTTCTCTTTCTGTCAAATTGTATTGATGGCAGAGCATATGAATGAGATTTTTACTGATTTTATTGGATGAATCATCTTCATCAACTGCTTTGATAATCCTTTTTTTTATTTTTTGCTTATACTTATCTCTAATAATTAAATGCGATTCAATTTTAGCCTTTAAAATTTCCATATAAAAAGGTTTTACTACAAAATCAATGACTCCTTGTTCCAGAGACTGAAGATGACAATCAAAATCGGATTTTGCAGTCAGGAAAATAAAAGGAATATCATCAAACTGGTTTTCCTGTATAAGACGTTGGTAAAATTCATAACCATCCATATGGTCCATCATGATATCAGAAATAATGATATCAGGTTCAGGATATTTTTCTAATTTGGTTAGAGCATCAATACCATTTAAAGCATAAAAGAAATTATATTGATCCTTAAGTTCTGTATAGACTAGATTAATCAGTTCAATATTATCATCAACCAATAAGATATTTTTTTTATCTGCCTTAATAACCGGTTCTTCTGGTATTTCAATTGCAGGATTTTTTAAAGATGGATTAAAATATAATAAATCAAAGGTGTTTTCTATAGTTTCCTGTATTTGATCAGTTGGTTTCTCAAATTGAAGAGTAAAAGTTGTTCCTTTATTAACAATACTTTCAATGAAAATATGGCTGTCCTGAATAGAATCCATAAGCAGTTTTACCATAAATAAACCCATACCCATTCCCTGATAGTTTCTCTTTTTGTGGGAAATTTGATAATAAGGTTGAAAAATAGTCTCCATTTGATCAGCTGGGATACCAATTCCATTATCACGTATGATTAATGCTATTTTATCATCTTTTTCCATTAATTGAACTTTCAGCTGACCATTTTCATTCGTATATTTAACTGCATTGTCTAAGAGATTATTGGTAATCCTTTCAAGTACATAGGGATCAGCTTGAATGACAATACCTTGACAAATATCATCAGTAAGTTTAATTTTTTTACTTTTAGCATTTTCCTTAAAAAAGATGATTTGTTTATTTAATAGTTGAGAAAGATCCGTATAAATTTCATGCTGATAATCATCTGTATGGTTCCTGAGTAATTTTTCACAATCCAGTAGATTCATTATGTCAGACCGCATTTTTGCCAAGTATTCTCTGACGTTTTTTAGATCATCATCCAATCCTTTTTTCTTGATATGCTTTTCTAAAAAATTAATGATCAAAGTTAAAGGTGTTTTAATCTCATGGGAAAAATTGATAAAAAAATCAATCCTTTGCTGGCTTTCTTCTTCCAGATTTTTTTTGGCATTTTGTAACTCCTGGGTTCTTTCTTTAATTCTTTCTTCCAGGCTGACTTTTAAATCCAATAAATCATAATGCTCTTTATTCATGTTTGATAAAAGAGAAAAGGCGATGATACTAATAAAAAATAAATAGGGAATACCAGTAACTTCTACTGGAAAATCAATATTAAGCATAGATAAAAAGGTGACAATTATAAAACCA
>JAKSBL010000403.1 GCA_022361115.1 Spirochaetota bacterium
AATTTTTATATTAAAAGTATATTTGTTTTTACATTGATCATGAGTTTATTTAGTTGTAAAACTACCACTGAACCAGTTGTTTATAACAAAGATACTGATGTCATTGCATTGGAAACTCAAATCATTTATCAACTGATCAAGGATGGCCAATTTCAACAGGCTCATCTCCAAATTGAAAAGAACCTCAAACTCTTTCCTGAAGATCCTGATATTTTATTATATTTAGCCTGGCTATATTTAAAAGAAGAAAAATACCAGGAATCAGAAGAACTTTTTTCTCAGCTGCTTTTAAAAAACAGGCGAAATCCCTTAGCCTTATCCGGATTAGCGAGAATTAACCGGATCAAAGGCAATAAAGAAAAAGCTTTAGAATATATTAATACAGGGATTGGGATGAAAGCGAATTATTCCATTCTATGGTTTGAGAAAGCCATGCTGGAATATGAAATGAAAGAATACAAATCAGCTATTATTCATTTTAACAAAGCTTATAATCTTGACCGTAGTTTAACCGATGCTTATTTTTTTAAATATCTTTGCTATCTGCAAATGAATTATCCAATAGATGAAGTGAAACACCATTGGGATAGAATACTAGAAAAAGGAAAAACACCAGCTTGGTATTATCTCTATCATAGTCATATCTTATATGAAAAAGGCTTTCAACAGAATAGTCGTCAATTACTAGAGACAGGATTAAAAAAATATCCTGAAGACTGTTATTTACTCAATTTCCAGGTTTACTTACTGGTTCAATCTTATGAAGAAGATCAGAATCAGGAAGATCTTAATCTAGCATTAGAAAAAATGACTCTCTGCTTGAAAGAAGTGACTCACCCTGCGATCCTGGATACATATTTTTCTGTTCTTTATCATTTAAAAGAATTTGAACAACTTAATCTAGCTTTAGAACAATATATCAATCAATTTCCTGATTCGGAAATTTTGATTGAGTGGCTCGAAAAAATGAAATTAAAAAGAGAATAATTGATGAAAAAAATACTAATATTACCTTTGTTTTTTTTATTACTCGTTTCCTGTAATAAAACAGAGGAAGCTGTCTTAAAAGAGGTTTTTTCTTTTCCAATTGGCTACCAAATCAATGAATTGGGTTTTTTTGTTAATCAAATGAAAACTGATAATGAACTGGTCCATTTTTATTATAAAAATGGTTTTTTTTATATTTCTGATAGTATTAATAATAAAATCATGAAGCTAACAGAAAATGGAGAATCCATTTTAACCATTTACAATCCAGAAAATTATCCCAATATACAACCAACTGAAAAAAAGCCAGATAATACGGTGGATCAAAATGTTATTTACATCAAATTATACAAACCCTTTCCTGTTTATTCTCCAGGATTATTAGCTGCTGATATTAATAAAAATATCTATTTTGTAAATCGAGATCCAGTGCTGAAAAAATTTCATGCAGAAAGGAATTCAGTAACAGATGAGACGATTAGTAAATTTAATGGGAATGGAGAATTCCTTTACTATTTAGGAAAAGAAGGGCAAAATGGAGAACCATTTGGACATATTATCCGCCTGATTACAGACGATAAGGATAATTTAATTGTTATTGAATTGATCAGTTCTGGTGTACAAGTTTATCAATTTTCTCCTAATGGTAAACTACTAAAAACAATCCCGATTACCACAAGCCAAATTCCGATTATAGAAGAAGAAAAGGGATTAATCATTGATCTGATTAAAGTGGTTCCAGGTTATCAAGAAGATGATATTTACTTAACCTGTCAGTTTATTCAAAAAGAGGAAGCAACCATATCTTTGGCAAAATATGATACTCTATATGAAAAGATTTATCGATTTTCTTTGAATACTGAACGGGTAGAACAATTAATCATGAAAGTCTATCCTCAATCAGAAGATATCAGTAAATATGATTCTTCCATTATGAAAGAACTGTATGGCCAAAGGGAAAGTATCACACTTCCTATGGAAAGCATGATTGGAATAGATGAAAACTTAAAAATCTATTTAAGCCAAAAAAAAATCCCTTTAGAAAGAATTATTGAAAATGATGAACTTCTCATTATCTATTTTAATAATGGTAAATTAGATAAAAAAAGGGAAATACATTTTCCTGATATTCTGGAATATTGCTCAGAGCCATTTTTGGGACATAATGGAACTATTTTTAATTACTATATCAATATGAACAAGATCTATTTTATCCAATATAAATATTAGGAAAACTGCTATGTCAAATCTGATGAGTCCGATTATTACACATCAACAAGCAAAAAAACTAGATCAGTTAGCAGTAGAAAAAAACCATCTTACTCCTGAAATTCTTATGGAAGAAGCTGCCAGTCAGATTTTTTATCGATTTGTTAAAGACTTTAGAAAAATCAAAGACATGAAAATTGCTATCCTAGCTGGTTGGGGTAATAATGGGGGAGATGCTTTAGCTGTAGCCAGAAAATTACATTTTTCAAATATCCCCTGCGACATTTATGTTTTTAAAAGTAAAAAAGAATCCCCCCTTTTTCAACTGCAAAAATCGATTATCCAATCGCTCCATTTGCCATTATTACCAATAGAACAATTTTTTCAACTAAAAAATGAAACTCTGAATCAGTATGACATTATAATGGAAGGAATATTCGGAATCGGTTATCAGTATCGTCCGGATCCAGATATTGAAAATCTATTTCAAAATATTAATTCTTCAAAAGCAAAAATTATCGCCATTGATGTACCATCTGGTTTAACAATTCAATCGCCTATCTCTGTTAATGCAGATAGAACCTATAGTGTTGGCTATCATAAAAAACTTTTTTATCAAATACAATGTAGAAAATCAGCTGGCAAGATAATCAACCTCCCTATTTCATTTGCTATCAATCATTTACAAAATCAAAATACCACTCAATTAGTCAGTAAAATAGAACGTAAAAAACTACCAGAAAATCCCTTTGTTCATAAATACAGTAAAGGAGGTACTATTTGTATTGGTGGCAGTATTGGTAAATTAGGCTCAATTATTTTCTCTGCTGAATCAGCACTAAAAATCGGAAGTGGAATAGCACTAGTGATTACAGAAAAAGAACAAATTGCTTCAGTTAATCAAATGTCTGCAAATATTATTGCTGATGATTATGTAAATTTAAAAGATTACATAAAAAAATATTCTACAATTTTGATTGGCCCCGGTTTAGGGTTTCATATACCAGATAATAAAAAACTTCTAAAGGATAGCCTGAATACCCATGCTCAATTTGTGTTGGATGCATCTTTTTTTCATCATTTTTCAGCTGATGTATTGAAATTATTTCAAAAGCCGCCAATTTTAACTCCCCACAGTCAGGAATTTTTAAACTTTTTTAAGATTGACAAAACCTCTATAATGACTGATACCACTGAAATGGTGCGCCAGGCCGCGCAGCAATACAAATGTTATATACTATTGAAAGACTGCTTTTTAACATTAGCTACACCAGAGGGATCCATTCTCATTATTGATCATCCCATGCGAATTGCAGCTCAGGCCGGTAGCGGAGATATTTTAGCCGGCTTAATAGCAGGTTTAACTGCCCAGGGGATGTCGATCAGGGATAGCATTTTGCAAGCCGTCAGAGTTTTTTATACCATTCTGGAGTTTTTTCACAAAAAATCATATAATACTTTTGATCCAAAAGAATTTATTCAATTAGTAGGTTTAAAAAAAGAAATATGAAAAAAAAAGCAGAAGATCACCTGGAAAAATTTCAAGAAAGCCACAGTAATATTAAATTTCATTACAACCGAAATGATCGGCTCGCTCATCCTTATCGGCACATTAAAGATGAAGAAAATTGTTTTTTTTGTAGAAAAAACCGGATCTTATTAATGACTTTTATTAATATTCTACTAATTGTTATTGTGGCATATGTCTATTTACAACTTATTGGCAAAGCCGTAAAAATAACATCAAATGGATTAGAATATTCATTATCTCAAAGAATTTCTAAATCAACCGGCAATCCAGAATTTATCTTACAATTACGTAATAATTTTAAATCTCAATCCATTTTAGAAAATCCAGTTTTAACTTTTATGATTACTAATAACAATCAGGATGAACTAATCTTTCAGAGAGAAATTATTGTTTCAAAATTAACTTATCAGCCCAAGGAAAATTTTGTTGAGATAATTTTCTCAAAGTCTTTGCCCCCAGGCCAATATCTAGCTATATTAGGAATAAATCCTGGCATTGATCTTCACTTAAATTTTACCATTAAATAATTGGCCTATTTCCTTTTTTATTAATACAGAATAATGGCTTGGGGATATTCATTTTTTAAAACTGAAAAAAACTCCCTCTCATTGAAATTGCCTTGTATTCAGCTTTTAATAAAAATACTTCAGATGAAATTGTTAAGAAATTCATTAAAACTTTGGAAGATATCAAAAAAGAGGGAACCTATGACAGAATGAGCAGGCAATATTTAAAATAGTTTATTTTATCTCTCCGATTAATCTGCTTCGAAAGAGTAAATAGTCAAAAAAGTAATAACGAATAGTAAATATTCTCTCTATATGAGTATTATTTACACACTTGTAGAGATATTACTCTATTTAAGAATGGTATTTTTCTCCACTACTATGTTAAAAATCAAAAACCAATCCATTTTTCTTGCTCAGTTAGCCTTAAAACCTATTTAAAACCTATCTTTAATATATAAAATTGGCATGCTGATTGCCTATAATAAATAGAAAAATATAAAAAAATAAGAGGTGATAACATGAGATCTTTATATTACACAACCGATTTATTAAACGATTTATTTAATGGATTCGAGCAGTCATTTACTTCAAACCAAAACTTCAAGGTTTTAAAATCAAATATTGTTGATAATGAAAACCATTATTCCATTGTTCTGGAGGTCCCAGGCTATCAACAAGATGAAGTGAAAATTGAAGTAAAAGATAGAGTATTAAAAGTAGAAGCAGAAAAAAAACAAGAGCCGGATGAAAAGAAATATCTGGCAAAAGAATTAGATTTCTCAAAAGCTGGGGCCTCATTTTCTTTACCAAAAGATGTGGATGTGAATGCTGTTACAGCAAAAATGGAAAACGGCTTATTAGAAATTAGTATAGCTAAAAAAGAAGAAGAAAAACCTAAGATGATACAAATCAATTAAGTATCCAAACACTCCTCCCACTAAAGACCTCCATGGAAATGGAGGTTTTTTTATCTCTAGTCCAGAAAATAGAAAAATTACAGCAATCATATAAAATACATTGCTATCAAAACCAGGTTATTGAATCAATCTTTCCAGGGAAAAATGATACTACGAAAACTTCGTGAGCCAATTTTTTTTCTTTCCTCACCTAATAAATCATACCAGGGAATATGCTTTTTATCAGTTTCAGGTTTTTTCTCAAGGTAATCATACTTATATAACCTGAGTTTTAGTGCATTTTGATATAAGATCAATACTCCAACAAAACCTGGAAAAAGAAAGACCAGCAAAACAGAGAAACAAAATATCAAAAAAGCAGAAATCGCTATATTAATAGTAAAAAATAAATTATCCAAGTAGAGAATAAAACATTTTTTTAGAATTTTCATGTTTTTGTCGGTTAACTGCTTTCTGACTGGATAAAAATATTGAATTGCCAAAAAACAGGATATTGTAAACCAGAATAAAAAAACAAGGGCTATGGTGCTGATAAAATGATTAAAACGAAGATAAAAAGGAAAGATAAAAACAACTACCATGATCATTAGCAGCATAATAACCGTTAATAATAAAACATGAGTGATTATCTCTTGCCCAAAAGAAAATACTTTTTTAAAATCAATTTTTAAATGAAAAGCAATATCACCAGCAGCCATTGCTGCGATCCCTAAATAAAGATTAAAACAAAATAACCAGATAAACAGTAAAATAATAAAAATCAGAAAATTAAAATCAATAAAAATATAGACTAAATAAGCCAATGGAGCGAAAAGAACAAAGCCAAGATTTAAAATTGCAATTGATAAAAAATTATCCCAAAAATCAAAAAAAGTTTTCTTAATGAGAAATCCAAACATCTGAAACTCCTTAATGATACAAAAAAATACCAAAAAAGTTGGAGTTTGGCAAGTTAGAGATCACAGATACCACTAAAAGAACCAGATAATCCCATTTAGTTAGGGAGAAAAACGTTTCAGAGTTCTGGGAAAGGGAATAGTTTCCCGAATATGTTTCACTCCAGTCAGCCAGCGAGTCATTCTCTCTATTCCCATTCCAAAACCAGAATGGGGGACAGAACCAAATTTCCTTAAATCAAGATACCATTGGAAATCCTGTTGACTTAATCCATGTTCTTGAATTCTCTGTAAAAGAAAATCATAAGAGGCTGTTCTTTGGCCACCTGTAATAATTTCACCAAATCCTCCAGGCATTAAACAATCACTTGATAAGGCTAACTCAGATTGGTCTGGGGCTGGTTCAATATAAAAAGCTCGACATTGAACAGGATACTTAAAAATAAAAAAAGGTGTAGCAAATTGAGATGATAAATATTCTTCCTGCTCAACCCTAAAATCTTCCCCCCATTGCATTTCAAAACCACCCTTTTTTACAATTTCTAGAGCTTCATCATAAAGCAAAACAGGAAATGATTGATTATCAAAGATTAAAGACTCTGGATCTCTACCTAATGAGATAAGTTCATCTGCACATTCTTTTACAACCTTTGATAAAATAAATTTAATAAATCTCTCCTGTAAAATAATGTTTTCTTCTGCATCTAACCAAGCTACTTCTGGCTCAACACCCCAAAATTCAGTTAAATGGCGACGGGTTTTTGATTTTTCCGCACGAAAACAGGGGCCAAAAGTATAAACTTTTTCTAAACAACTGATCCCTGCTTCACTATAAAGCTGACCACTTTGAGATAAAAAAGCTTTACTCCCAAAGTAATCCACTTCAAATAAATCTGTTGTTCCTTCACACGCAGAGGGAGTAAAGATAGGAGCATCCATCCGGTAAAATCCTTCTTGTTGAAGGAAACAGATACACGCATACTCCAGACTGCTTCTTATTTTTAATATTTTAGTTTGAATCTGGGAACGAATCCAGAGATGACGATGTTCCAGCAAAAATTCAGGTCCATGTGTTTTTTTACTAATGGGGTAATCTGAACTACTTTTGAAAATCTTAATGCTTTCTAAATGGATTTCAATTTCTGATCTTCCAGGAGGGAGTAAAGCTTTACCAGTTACGATTATCGGGCTTTCAACTGGTGCTTTTTTTATCTTTGCAAAGCATTCTTCACCTAATTGTTCTTTTAAACAGATAATCTGGATAAAACTACCAGCGCTACGTAATTGAATAAATTGAATTTTACCAGAACTTCTTTTTCTGCTAATCCAGCCTCTTAATGAAATGGTTTCTCCAATATAGTCTTTTAATTGTTTTACTGTAATCATCATTTTTTTATCCTTTCAATCATTTATTTTTAAACAAAAAAAACCGGTATCAAATCAGATACCGGTTAAATTATAATAAATTTTTATTGCTTAATTAATAGACCGGCCCTCGCATTACTTGATGATTATTATAATTGAAAAAATTAGTAATATTGGAATCAGTCTTTAAAATCATGTTGTCAGAGTATCACAAATAAAAAAACTGTCAATATGAATCTTAATAAATTTATATCTATCTGGCTTTGAAGATCTCTCAGAGTATGAATGTTTTCACAGGAATTGGTTAATATATTAAATTAATCTTGACAATAACAGGTAGATAAATAATAATTTCATAAAAAAGGTAAGTACATGCAAGACATTAGATTGAAAAAATTAGCCCAGGTAGTTGTAAATTACTCGGCTAAAATAAAAAAAGATGATTTTGTCTATCTTTTATGTGATAGCGTTTGTGAACCCTGGATGATTGAGGTATTAGAAGCTGCACTAGTTACCGGAGCACATGTTGAGTATGCAATGGGCAGCAGTAATCTGAGAGAGATCCGGTTAAAAAAATCGACTGAAGAACAACTAAAATATGGTGATTTAGTTATGGAAACAATGATGGAAAAGATGGATGTCTGGTTAACAGCCTGGGGTGATATAAACTTAAAAAACCTAGCTAATATACCACCAGAAAAAAACCGCTTTAATTCTCTGGGAAAATCCAAATGGCATGATCAATTTATTTCCAGGTTAAATAATGGAACTTTAAGATGGTGTGGCAGTCAATTTCCGACTTACTCTAATGCTCAACAAGCTAAAATGAGTCTAAGAGAGTACGAAGACTTTGTTTATAATGCCTGTCTGCTAAATTATGATGACCCGATTGAAGAGTGGAAAAAAATTAGTCAAAAGCAGCAAAGATGGGTTGAATATTTGAATAAGAAAAATCTCTTAGAAATTGTTTCCCCTGAGACTCATATCAAAATTAATATGGAAAACCGTACCTGGGATAATTGTGATGGCAGATTAAATTTTCCTGATGGAGAAATTTGTGCTGCACCTGTTGAAGATGGAGTTGATGGACATATCACTTTTTCCTACCCAGGTATCTATATGGGAAAAGATATCGAAAATATTAAACTTATAGTAAGAAATGGAAGAGTTGTTGAAGCAAGTGCCAGCAGTGGAGAAGATCTGCTTCATGAAATATTAAAAACCGATGCAGGAGCTTCTCGATTTGGTGAAATTGCAATTGGAACTAATTACAATATAAAGCAGTTTACTCGAAATATGTTGTTTGATGAAAAAATTGGGGGAACCATTCATATGGCACTTGGTTCGCCGGTCAGTAAGGAAAGTAATAATATATCGGTAATTCACTGGGACATGTTGTGTGACATGAATGAAGATGCTCGCATTTATGCTGATGATGAATTATTTTATGAAAATGGCAAATTCATTGACGCAGTTCTAGATAATTAATCAATCCTGAAAAAGTGCTACTTTTTCAGGATTGTATGTAAAAATTATAAGCTTAGTTAAAAAATCAAAAATTGTCTTAAAAATCAACAGGATGCCTGCTCAACAGACGAAGCTAACCTGTTTATCAAGAATCCTTGCTAAAAGACTTATTGATATATCAAAGATAATAACCTGGATGATACTGCTTCATTTCTTTATTATATTTTTTAGCTTGAGGACAAATTTGCGTCATTAAATCCCAAAATTTTTTGCTATGATTCATCTGCTTTGTATGACATAATTCATGGAGGATAATATAATCAATGAGATAATCAGGTAATTGGATCAAATAGAGGGAAAAGTTAAGATTTTTTTTAGAACTACAGCTTCCCCAGCGAGTCTTACTATTACGAATAGTGATTTTATGATAAAAAAAATGATGCCTTTTTGCCAACTCAGCAGTTCTTTTCGGTAAATACTCTTTTGCCTGCTTTCTTAGTACTTCTATCTGAGCTTGTGAGTACTCCCCTTTTATCGACTGTTCTTTTGTTTTGAGTTTTTCCAAGTGCCGTTTAATCCACTTCTCTTTACTCTTGACAAATTCTTCAGCTAATTGAAAACTCACTAAAAAGGGAACAGTCACTCGCACACCATGAAATGGTTTCAGGGTTATACTCATCCTCTTTGCCCGGTTATTTTTTACTAATTGTATTTCACCAATATCACTAAGAATGAGCTCCTGTTGCTGCTCAATGGAACGCATCTGTTCGCGTAAGGTCGGTAATCGTTTTCGACCCGACAGGCTATCGACTGCGGCGAGTGAGTCTACGACGGCATTGTCCGTTGTATTCGCCGAGACAGC
>JAKSBL010000466.1 GCA_022361115.1 Spirochaetota bacterium
TAAAAACAAGGTTAGTAAAGCCAATATAATAAATATATGCATCACCAAATAAATAAAAGCACCAACAAGAAAGAAAGAATAAATAGTAATAGTTGCAATAAAACCAATATTCATAGCGATAAAGATCAACTGAATAAACTGAAAACAGCAAAAATCCTTTTTTCCATCATTGGGATGCCAGGGATAAATAGTAAAACGTAATAAATAAGCAGCCAGTAACATGATAAAATTCGTCAACCAATTAATATATTTATTGATAAAACTTCCAGATCGATAGGAGAAATAAGAATTAAATAGTGGAATCATTAATGCTAAAATTCCTAAAACAATCACCAGTTTAATATAAGCTGGCTTTTTTCCGAGTTGATGATCTTTTTCTGATTTCATAATAACTACTTAAGCTGAATGTCGAGTTTTTCATTAATTCTAATTTTTAACAACAAAATGCTATTTTTTCTACCTGATGAGGCAGAAAAATAACCTTTACAACCTAAAAATTTATTCTCAATCTATAAAATAATGAAGAAAATAAGAAAAATCAAGGGACAGAAAAAAAATGCACAAAAATTTTTGTGCATTTTTAAATCTTAGTAAAAATTATGCTTATAAATTCATTTCTTTTTTTACAGCAGCAAACTGCTCAACAGCATAAATTAAATCTTCTCGAGAATGAGCAGCCGATATTTGTGTTCGAATTCTTGCCTTCCCTTTTGGTACCACCGGAAAAGAAAAACCAATGACATAAACACCTTTCTCTAATAACCGGGAAGCCATTTCTTTGGCAACTTTTGCATCACCCAGCATAATTGGGATAATGGGATGATCTCCGGGCAATAAATCAAATTGATGCTCTTTCATTTTTTGACGAAAAAACTTCATATTTAATTGTAGTTTTTCTCTTAAATCATTTGATCCAGTTAAGAGATCAATCACTGCTATGGAAGCAGACACAATAGAAGGAGCTACAGTATTAGAAAACAAGTATGGGCGGGATCTTTGCCTGAGCATTTCAATGATTTCTTTTCTTCCACTAGTATACCCACCACTAGCACCTCCCAAAGCCTTTCCCAAAGTCCCAGTGATAATATCAACTCTACCTAACACATCACAGTACTCAGGAGTTCCTTTACCCTGTTTTCCCACAAATCCAACAGCATGAGAATCGTCTACCATAACCAGGGCATTATATTTCTCTGCCAGGTCACAAATACCCGAAAGATTTGCAATATAGCCATCCATTGAAAAAACACCATCAGTAGCTATCAAACGAAAACGAGCTCCTTGGGCAGCTTTGAGTTTTTCTTCTAAATCATCCATATCATTGTTTTTATAGCGATATCTTTGAGCTTTACATAGCCTTACACCATCGATAATACTGGCATGATTCAATTCATCACTGATGATTGCATCTTCTTCTTTTAAGAGAGTTTCAAATAACCCTCCATTGGCATCAAAGCAAGAGGTATAAAGAATTGTATCTTCGGTTTCTAAAAAATTACTGAGTTTATTCTCTAATTCCTTATGTATTTTTTGGGTTCCACAAATAAAACGGACAGATGAAAGTCCATAACCCCAGTGATCATAACTTTTTTTCGCTGCGTCAATCACAGCAGGATGGGAGGATAAACCAAGATAGTTATTAGCACATAGATTAATAACCTTTTGGCCTCCTTTTACAGAAATTTGAGAACTTTGGGGACTGGTAATGATTCGCTCTTCTTTATATAGACCCTCATCCTGAATTTTCTTTAACTCTTGTTGTAAAAAAGTTTTCATATCTTTAAACATCTTTTTCTCCCATCGATTTATCTAATCCTATTAATCCCAATTCAAAATGACTTTCCCAGAATTTCCGGTATTCATTAAATCAAATGCTTTTCCAAATTCACTATAATGAAAGCAATGAGTAATAATTGGGGAAATGTCTACCCCTGTTTGGAGAAGAGCAGTCATTTTATACCAGGTTTCATACATTCTTCGACCATAGATCCCTTTTAAAGTCAAACTCTCAAAAATTACTGCATCCCAATCAATAGCAGCATCATTTGCTAATATACCTAAAAGAGCAATACTCCCACCATTAAACATATGATGAATCATGTCCCTTAATGCACTAGCATTACCTGACATTTCTAAGCCAACATCAAAACCTTCGGTCATATATAAATCTTCCATTACATCGGTTAAACTTTCTTTCGTAACATCTACAACCTTGGTCGGATTCATTTTTTTTGCTAGTTCCAAACGGTAGGGATTTACATCTGTAATCACCACATGACGGGCACCAGCATGTTTTACAACAGGTATTGCCATAATGCCAATAGGGCCGGCACCAGTAATTAATACATCTTCTCCCAATACATTAAAGGTTAAGGCAGTATGAACTGCATTACCAAAAGGATCAAAGCAGGCAATAATATCAGTAGGTATCTTAGGATCACATACCCAAACATTACTGCGAGGAATACAAAGATATTCAGCAAAAGCTCCATTCCTATGCACTCCAACACCCTGTGTATTTGGACATAAATGACGACGGCCAGCCATACAATTCCGGCAATGTCCACACACAATATGCCCCTCACCGCTGACAATTTCCCCTTCATATAAATCATGAACATTGCTGCCAAAAGCAACGACTCTGCCAACATATTCATGGCCGATAACCATGGGTGTTTTAATGGTTTTTTGTGACCAGTGATCCCAATTATAAATATGAAGATCGGTTCCACAAATTGCGGTTTTTTCAATCTTAATTAAAACATCATTAATACCAAGCTCAGGAACTGGAACTTCTTCCAACCAGAGTCCCTTTGCTGGTTCTCTCTTGACAAGTGCTTTCATTGTTTTCATAGACATCTCTTTATTACTATTAAGTTAGTAATGAATTATATCTTATTTTCTGAGGAGGTGCAAATTTTTTCTATTGATTTTATAATTATTTAAAAA
>JAKSBL010000717.1 GCA_022361115.1 Spirochaetota bacterium
CAATCTTATTGACTTTTACAAGATAGAATGGTAATCTTAAAAAATGAGTGCACTCATTTTTTAAGATTACCATTCTATCTTGTAAAAGTCAATAAGATTGTGCTATAATACAAAAAAAATGAGTGCACTCAAAAAAAATCATAAAGGAACTAGCAATGCCGGGATTAAGAGAAGAAAAAAAAAAGTTTGTGCGCAGCAAAATTCTAGATGCAGCCCTGGAGATATTTCTCAATGAGGGCTATGCAGCTGCGACCACAAAAAAAATCGCCTGCAAAGCTGATATTGGCGAGGGCACCATTTACAACCATTTTAAATCCAAACGTGAAATCCTGATTACGCTCTACAATGAACACTTTGATAATCTCAGGAAGACAACACTAAAAATCACCCCCCTGCCCGGCAAATCACCCAAAGAATATTTACTGGATTTTTTTGACTACTACTTTTTTGAGATCAAAAACCTGAGTAAAGAGTGGCTGCGGGAACTCTTTCTCTTTATTTATCACAAAGACCGGGAGAGTTCTGATAAAAATTATCACTCCCTGCTGGAAACGGATGAAATATTTCTGGCCAGACTGCGGGAGTACCTGGACAAGCTAAAACAACTCAAAATTATCAGCCCGGATCTTGAGACAGATCCCCTGATTGAGATCATCTACAGCCTTTTGATGCACTATTACAGCCGTTATGCAGTAATTGAAGAAATGAGCTATGAACAGTTTATCACCCAACTCATGAAGCTGATCAGTTATACCCTGGATAAATGTTTAAACTAGAAAAACTCTGGTAAAACCAAATGACAGGAAAAATTAAATCCAGGCGAAATACTGGCTGCTAAGTTTACCGATCCCGCCTGGACCCCACTTTTTATTAATGCAGGTGGCCTGGTCATAGAAGTGGGGGGAGTGATGAATCACGGATCTGTTGTTGCCCGAGAATACGGGATTCCAGCTGTTGTCGGGTTAAAGATGCTACTAAAAAAACTCCGCAGCGGACAACAAGTTTGCATTAATGGTAATACCGGAATAATTGAAATTTTTTGGAACACTCTTCATAATTTTTTTTGTGTAGCACTTTCTGTTGATTCTTGTATGAATATTTTTATATCTTCAAGAA
>JAKSBL010000355.1 GCA_022361115.1 Spirochaetota bacterium
AAGATCTATTTTATCCTCTAAATGATCTATATCACAGATAAGATCAAAAAAAAGACAGCTTTCATATTGGCGATCTAGCAAAGGTACATCAATGACTAATGGATCTTTGTCTTGTTGTTGTCGAATCAAGTTTAAACCATGAGAATCAACAAATTCTAAAAAAGTTAAGGGCAGTTCTTTTTTGCTTTTAATCGCTCTTACAAAATCCAGAGCATGATTTTTGTCAGTGAAAAACAAAACAAGGGATAACTCAATGGGTAATGGTATTACATAAAGTTCAATTTCTGCAATAATTCCCAATAAACCTTCACAACCAATAAATAAATCAATAAGATCCAGCTCTTGAGCAGAATAGATACCTGCAGCATTTTTTACATCTGGCACTTGATAAGCAGGGGGTACTATTTCTATCAAATCTTGTTGATTTTTAAGAAAAAGTTTTTTTTCTTCATTTATCAAATATTCTCCCCTCTTAATGCTTAGCAATTTTCCATCAGGTAAAAGGACTTTGATTTTTCTAACCCATTGGCGAATCGATCCATAACAATAAGAACGAGCACCAGATGCATTAGAAGCCACCATTCCTCCTAAACTGGCACTGGTCTCTGTTGGATCCACAGGAAAAATAAAACTTTGTTGCTCTGCCGTAAAATCCTTTATAACTTTGTCTTGCCCTTGCAGTTTTTTTGTTCTATTCTTTAAAAACAAATTGAACTGTTCAAGAGTAACTCCAGGTTGACAGATGAAATAGTATAAACCTTTTTGTTCATCAAAACCAATCTCATTTATTTGATTCATTTTTTCCAAAGAAACCAATATACCCTCTTTGGGCACAGCTCCGCCAACAATACCGGTACGAGCACCACTAATAGTCAGAACTATTTTTTTTTGTGAACAATACTGAGCAATGAAAGCTAATTCTTCAATATTTTGCGGAAAATATATAGCTTGAATTTGACCGGGATTTAAGCGAGATTCATCAGTCAAAAATTTATAATAGTTTTGTTGATTTTGTGAAGTTATAGATATGTTTGTTATCTTGTCAAGTTCTACAGGTTTTAAAACTTGGAATTCAAGAATTTTTTTCATAATGTGTACAAAAATAACAGGTTTTATCAGTTCTGTCAATTAGATTAGTAATCTGCCAGTTGATTCAACAGCAGTATTTGTTTTTAAACTTAAAACCTTTCGCAAGTCAATCTAGAAAAAGATTCTCTCTACTAAAAAAACAAGAAAAATAAAAAAACTCTTAAATTTTTATTAAAAATGGTTAAAAATTGAATTGTCACCATGTTTGTGCTATAAATGAATAAAGATCCATTACATAAGGAGTTTTCATGAAAAAATCAATTATACCTGTCATTATTATCCTTTTACTGTTCACCAATTGTAAAAAAGAAGAGAAAACTTCAACAGATTCTCAAGAAAAAATAATGATAAACCCAGAAATGCAAATCCAGTATGCTATTCAGGATTATATTTTGACTTATGCAAAAAAAGAAAATGTGGGTAAATCCTGGAAAGAAATGAAAGACATGGATTCATCAGAATATTTTTGGTTGAGCATTGGCAATAAAGTAAAAGTTTTACAGGAAACTAATGCCAATGGATTTGATAGCTATTTATTTGAACTTCCTGATGGTACTCAATACTGGGTAGAAAAAGAATACTTAACCCATAAATTTATGATTATCAATGCTAATGACACTGCTACTTTCTCACAGCCTGATCAGGATTATAAAGGAAAACTTAAATTACAAACTGGAGACTTTGGTATTGTAAAAGAAGAGAAGAATGGATTTTTTTTAGTCGAATTTAAAGCCTATCAACCTTTTAAAGAGGGAGCTGATCCTAAATATGTTGGTGAGGTTTGGATCAATAGTGGCTATACAAATGATGTTAATGCTGCCAAAGAAGCCTACTATCTTTATTTAGCAAAATATTATGATTTACAAAAAAATGATTTGACAAAAGCAGTTGAAAACCTGAACAAAGGTTTAGAAATTAATAATGGTAGTCCAACTGATATAACCCATGTACTTCAAGAATATTTAGCTGATCTAGCTCCATTATAAAAAAAGAGGCTGTTTAATTACAACCTCTTTTTATTACCAATTCTAAAATAATCATTAACTTCTAAATCAATTATTATTTTATTTCTTTCACAATTTCTTTAATTAAAGCTTTAAAGCTTTTACTCACTTTTTGCCCTATCTCAATCACTTCTTCATGATTTAAGGGCTGGTCTAATATCCCCGCACCATAGTTAGTAATACAGGATATTCCTAAGATTCTCATCCCGCAATGAGAAGCAGTAATAACTTCCGGTACTGTAGACATACCCATAGCATGAGCCCCCCAAGAATTCATCATCCGAACTTCAGCTGGAGTTTCATAACTTGGACCTAAGTTAGCACAATAGATTCCTTTTTTAATATTGATATTAAGCTTTTTTGCACATTTTTGAGTAAGCTCCATATAGGAACGATCATAAGCAAAAGTCATATCATTAAAGCGAGGCCCTAAATTATCAATATTTTTTCCTACTAGAGGACTGATTCCCATATTATTAATGTGGTCTTCAATAATCATTAAATCAGCAGGTTTAAATTCACGAGAAGTACTTCCTGCAGCATTTGTAGCAATATAGATATCAATACCTAATAATTTAATTACCCTTACTGGAAAAGCTATTAATTGAGGTTCATAACCTTCGTAAACATGAACCCTCCCTTGCATAGCGAGTATTTTTTTTCCACTTAA
>JAKSBL010000088.1 GCA_022361115.1 Spirochaetota bacterium
CTGTTTTAATACTAAATTAAGCTCGGATAGGTAAACTGTCAGTTCATAACCATCTGAACAAATTACCTGGTCTTTCGGTTCAGAAAAATTGATTCGAAGTTTTTGAGGATTCTTAAAAAAAACTTTCCCTGTTTGGGTAATATCTTTTTGAATCCATTCCAGATCCGCTTCATAATCTTTAATCGTGGTTTTAAAAGTTTCAGATAATTGATTAAAAAGATCATAGGCACTCAGTAATTCTTGTGAAAAAGTATTTAAATTAAGTAATAATAATCCAAATACTAAAAACGTGATTTTTTTTTGCATTTAATATATCCAATAGTTGTATTTTTGTTTATGGGAGATGCTATTTAAGTAGATCAAATCAAATAAATATAGCACCGTTTTTTTATTTTTTATCCTATTCTATTCAATAAGTATTGTATATTACTCATTTTCTTAAGATTTTTCAATGTTTTTTTGTACAAAAGTTACGCCTCAACCGGCGGGGGCTCGGTCCATTCTTTCCTATTAAATTAATGCTTCGGAAGTGTCCTAAAATAGTCAATTGTTGCTGGGTAAATCTTTTTTTTATCAGCTTATTGTTTATCTTGTTATTGACTTTTTTCTTTAGATTTTCCATACTGTTCAAAATGTGTTATCGTTAAAATGAGGATTGCTATGAAAAGAGTTATTGTTGATCATGATGGAGGAGTTGATGATTTTGCCGCGCTCTCTTTATTACTTTGTCGATCAGATATTCAAATTCCATTAATTACTATCTGCCCGGGTGATTCATTTAAAGATACTGCCCTGCTGGCTACCAAAAAAATTCTTGATTATTTAAAAAAAGACAATACAATCATTGCCGGAAGTGACTTTGCAGGTGTGCATCCCTTCCTGGATGAATGGAGGAAGCACTCGAATTTAATTGATAAAATTGACCTGATCAATCAAGGGGCGGTTAAATCTTCAAATGTAATTATTGCGGATCAGGCAAGTGATATTCTTGTTGAAAAATTAAGTGAAACTATAAAATATACCTTATTATGTACAGGTCCCCTGACCAATCTTTCCGATGCGATTGATAAAAATCCCAAAATTGTCAATCAAATTGAGCGGGTCTTTTTTATGGGAGGAGCTGTCAGAACAGGGGGAAATGTTTTTTTAGAGCAGCACGATGGATCTGCTGAGTGGAATATATATAATAATCCACCAGCTGCTAAAAATGTATTCCGTTCTGGAATAGCTATCACTATGGTTGCCCTTGATGCAACTAATCATGTCCCCTTTACAGAAGACTTTGTCAAACGTATAAAGAGGCAGCGTAAATATCCAGCCTCTGAACTGCTATATCAGCTATGTGACATAGCATTAAAAGATTCAGAAGCTAATGATCCCTATTTTTTTGGGATACCTTAACCAGTGCAGCTGTTATCGCTTCCAATATCCTCAAGACGCAATCCATGACTATTGATATCATTACCGATGGATTGAGTGCAGGTCGTACTTTTGAGTCAGAAACTGGTTATCCAATCGATGTAGCTATCAGTGCAGACCAAAGGGAAGTTGAGGAACTTTTTCTCCGGAGTTTTCAAAAGTAAAATCTCATTTCCAGAGTCTTGGCGATCTTTGTCTAGTTTTATTAATTATGCCCCCCTTTTTATCTATACAAAACCGGCTTAATATCTTTAGCAGGGCCTTTATATCTGGTATATTTTTTTAAATCCTTACTTTTATTGCCCATATGAACTGCATTTTGCGGACAAAGATTATAACATTTTGAGCAAAGGATACAGTTTTTGCCGAACTTGATTTTTCCATCTTCATCCATGCTCATATTGTCTGTTGGGCACATACGGATACACAGCTTACAACCAGTACAACTAGCCGAGTCTACCCATAACATCTGTTTCCAAATACCTGCCACATCCCAATCTTCAAAAATTAATCGCTGCAAAAAACCCAGTACTTTTGAGTGCGGCCCTCTTCCTGCTAATTTTTTCTGCCCTTTAACCATTGCCTCACATATTTGGTTTAACCGATTTTCTGCTTTGTTTAATATTTTTTTCAGTTTTTGCGATCCCCTCTCCGGCGCTTTCATATAATTCCAGCCAGGGTAACAACAGTTATAGGGTAAATAATAATGATCAGCAAAGAAGACTCGGTACCCTTTTTTTTCAATAATTTTTTTCCAAACCATACCGGTATCGCCTGATGCTGCAGCACAATTACCAACTAAGAAAAATTTTTTTCCATTTCCATATTGCATTTTTCTGATTAAGTCCCGAAAGGGGTGAGGGAGTTGCGATTCCCAGACAGGATAAAAAAAACCGCATAGATCACAATCTTCTGTAAATTTTTCCCCATCTTTAATCACCTCAAATATTTTTACCTGATGTCCCAGTTTTTCCATAATCTCTTTTGCCTTTCCGGCACTCCAGAGCGTATTTCCTGTTGATGAAAAATAACTAATATGAATGATCATATCTCATCTCCTTATTAATGACTTTTAAGTCAATATAAAATTAAAAAAATTACTCTAATAAACCAGCACAAAAAATTTTAAAGAAATGATCTGCTACTTTTTTTAAATCAAATGTCTCTGTGTTATACAAATAATGAAAGAGTAAACCATCCAATGAGGCTATCAGATAAACAGCTAAGCTATAAGAATCGGCATTTTTCTTAAAATACCCTTTCTGTTGTCCCTCTTTTATTATATTGGCTGTTAAATTTCGGTACTGATCCATATAGTTTTCAAAAATTGATTTTAACTCCTCATAAAAGCCAGATAAATTTTGCATCCATATTTCCAGATACACAGAAAAATGATCCTGATGAAGTTCAATTGCCTCTATAACAGAATAAAAATGAGTTTTGATTTTATCCAAAGGCTCAAGGTCATTTAGGTGAGAGTTGTTAAAATTTTCAATAAATCTTTGCAAGAAATGGATGGTGATAAAAGTGAGGAGTTCTTCCTTGGTTTTAAAATATTTATATAGGGAACCTTTGGCAATTTCAGCTTTATCTGCGATCATCTGCATGGTAGTTTTGGCAAAACCATACTCTGCAAAAGTTTTAATGGCAACCTCTGCCATCTCTTTTCTTCTTAAAGCATGATCAACAATTTTTGGCATGCTATTCCTTTATTTATTGTGACTTTTTAGTCATTAATAACATAGTCTATTATGACTGCAAAGTCAATAATAAACTGCCTGTTTACCAAAAAAAGTGTGACTTTTTTTTTTGCTTATCCAAAGATCAGGATTCCCTCGTTTTACCATCTCTACTGAACAATATTAATCCTATTTGTTATAACTGGATTGATTTCTTTTTTAGTGGTTAAATATTCATAAAGAATTTCATCTAAAGAGATCCCCATATCTTCCTTCTGAACTAGATTTTGCAGTATCTGATAGTTGTCGCCGCCCTGAGCTAACCAGGAGTTGAAGGCGATCTTATAGATTTTATTTTCATCCAGAGTTTCGGAACCCACAATTACCTGAGTTATCATTCTTTTTGATTTTGAATAGGTATAGGTTAAACCGCCAACTTGCAGGAAAGGGCCATAGCCAATTCTTTTATGAGAAAATTCCAGAATCTCTTTTAACTGTTTGCCGGATACCCTGGCAATGTAAACTGAGTTTTCGTATTTAATAATATCTTTAAAGGTTTCTCGGTTTATATCAGCGTTTGCCGATATTGTAGCTTCTGCAAGACCTCCAGCATTTTGAAAAGCCGCATCTATTTGAAAATAACTAACCATTGCATCACATATTAAGTTACCTAAGGAAGTTTCACCATTATAAACCCCCTGGGAAGATAAATCCTCATCTTTAACAGAAGCAATTTTAGTAGTTTTCAATTTATCCAGATTTTTCATTTTACGGGTAATATTTTTTAGTACTTTGCTGTCTTCACTGATTGATGGTGGTTCATGGTTATTGATTTTATAATTGATAGGATGTTGAATGAATTTAAAATCAGTTATTTCTTTATTGATTATTTTTAACTGAATCTCTCCTAAGGTTAATCCTAACTTACCGGTTTGATAAATATAGGTATTACCAATAATATAGGGGGCGGAAATCGGAGTTCCATTTCTGCCATCAATGATGAGATTAATGCCAGATACCTGTTCTGCTAGTGTTTGGCTTCCGGTTTTCACATTGTCAGGATAATAGCCTAAATAAGTTAATCCAATTACCATATCAACTTTTTCCTGGTGTATCAAAGTATCGACTGTTGACTTTGCTGTTTCAATTGGATCTTTAATAGTAAAGTTCAATTTGGCTTCTTCAGGTAAATATTGTATGGCATCTTCCGTAATCACTGAAAATATACCAACTTTTATCCCTTTAAATCCCCCAATTTTGACAACATAATAAGGATCTGCCAGCATAATTTCTGCCTGGCGGCGATCAAAGGTTTTTAAATTAGCACATAAAAAATAAAAATCTGCCTCATTGTTGAGGGTGTCAAAGAATTCTTTATTTTTACGAATTTCAGAAATCCCAATGCCGGAAGCATTGTATTTCATGTCATTCATGCCTGTGATGTCTGGTAATCCATTAAAAAGGTTGGATTCTGCTCTTCCGTCTGTAATCCCTCCGACATCTAAAATTAAATAATTAGCTTTACTATCAGACATCAAATTTTTGAGCAGAGTCCCTCGAGCCGCCATACCCCCTACATTTGTTTGCTGTTGATAATCAAATTTTAGAGGACGCCCATGGCTATCAGCAGTAAAAAATATTTTTAATTCTAAATCATTGGCAAATATAGAAAAGGATAATAAAAGTAAGGCAATTATTAACCTGTTTTTTATTTTTTTCATTCTCAGACTCCTTAAACACTAAAGGATTTTATGTATCTCTGTTTTGATGACTAAGACATTTATCCTTTTCTATTTTTCGGCTCAATGAAGTTGATTTCTTAATCAATTGCCAGCGGAAAAACCATTATCAAAGTAATTTTTTAGGATTAAATCATTATTTGAATGATTTATATCCGATTTTGCATCCTTTCACCGAGCTTTGCCCCGGCAACTGCGCAAAAAAAGGCAATAAGACTAGCAATCAAAACAGAAAAAAAACCATGCTGGCCTCTGTCTAAAAATAATCCAACTACAGTAATAATCACTGCACCAATGGCTGGTTCAGCAATGGTTACCCCTGGGGATAAATAGCCGGTAATTAAGCCGCAAAGAAAATAGGTAATTGGTTTTAATAAAAAGATTCCTAATCCAAGAGTAAATATGACTATTAATGGGGATAGTATGGTCACAGCAATTTGAGCTACTAAAAAAATGATCATACTAATACCTATCCATTTGATGTTTATATTACTTTGTTCTGCCATAACTCCTCCACAATAAAAAATGTTACTCCAACAATCATATAGCATTCAGGAAAAAAAATCCAGTTACTTTACCAAATAATATTGACAGTAAATATAGAATTCCCTATTATTAATTTTTGACCCTATAATATTTAACAGGCCGAATGTCGGATTTTTTTTTAGTAAAGATTTTTAGGTTTTACAGGTTATTTTCTGCCTCAGCAGGCTGAAAAAACGCGAAGTTCGGCTTACTAATTTCATGAAAAATGATATTCTTAGGAAGAAAAAAAGAAAAAAAATATTTTCATCCCTATTATTGCCGGAACGACTGGTTCTTTATTGACAACTTTTCTGGTTATGATTTTTCATTTTACCAACTTAACCGTTCACTTATTGTTTTTTTGTCTCCTTTCTCTAATATTAAGTATTTTGTATGTATTGTATACTCGCTACTATGAAAAAGCAGTCACTCTGTTTAATAAAAATAAGCAGCAGGCATTAGCTAAAATAGAAAACCTGGAAGATGATGCATTTAGTTTTGATGAATTAGGCTTTTTTACAGCCAGATTGAGTATTATTAGTGAATTAAGTAAAGAAATCAGTGAGGCGATTTCTAATGAAATGAATTCAATGTCCGGTGATTTAGAATCAGCCCTGTCCAATATTATGAATTTATCCAAAGAAATCAGCAGTATCAGTGAAATTGTTAATTCAAATCTGGAACTATCCCAAACTTTGATGTCCAGTATGGGAGAAACTCTTACAAATTTTCAAGTTCAACTCAACTCCATTCAAAAGGTAGGTGAGATATTACCTTCATTAATAAATAAGTCCAAAATATTAAGTGACAAAATTGATAATAGTGAGACCGTGATTCACTCCCTGCACAACACGACAAATGATGGGAACCAGTCGATTCAATCTATTATTAAATCGATTGAAGATATAGATAATATGCAGAAAGAATTTGAGGAATTTTTAAAA
>JAKSBL010000526.1 GCA_022361115.1 Spirochaetota bacterium
TATCCCAACGATGATAAGGCACGCGAAGGGCTTTGCCAATACATTGCTCGTCATCCTGTAAGCTTACAGAAAATCAGCTATGATCCTGTTAAGAAAAAAGTATTATATCACACCAAATATAACGACTACTTCAAAGAGAATGTGAAATTATTTACTGCCGATGATTTCATTGCTGATCTGACAATACATATTTCCCCAAAAGGCAAACATCTTATTCGTTATTATGGCTTGTATGCTTCACGGACAAAGTGGAAAACTAAGCAGGATGGCAGATTTGAGAAGTTCGGGTTAAAGAAGGAACCAGGTGTTGACAACAAACAGTCGGACCCCCCGGATTATCAGGAAACATCTGATAAAGCAAGCCGTCAAGCATGGGCTAGACTGATAAACAAGATTTATGAAGTTAATCCGCTTATTTTCCCCCATTGCGGCAGCGATATGAAAGTTATTGCGATTATTCAGAATAGGGATGAAATTGCTAAAATAATCAAGCATTTGGAAAATAAGCGTGCCCCGCCGGCTTTAGCTGGAAATGCCTCTTGATTTTTTATTTTTATTTTTTCATTTATTGTTGTAGCCATTGGGATAAGTCTGTCTTTTTGATTGTGGAGATTGTTTTTCCGGTAATTTAAACAATTTTTTTCCTATCAGTAAGATTATTGCAAGCCTGGTTTAGTATTGTTTCGCCATTTTTTTGCCTTTTTTTGTAGAAACCTGTTGACGTTAACCTGTTGACGTTAATTATAAAAAATCCTATCATTTGAATGTAAAAGTATTGCCGAAAGCCCTAGCAATGGCTGGACTCGATTTGAAACCGCTACCTGGGAACAGTATTATATCAATGAAAACGGCGGGGCATTTGCACAAGATAGATCAACTAAATTATTTAATAGTGACCGGGCGATTCAAGAGGTTAAATACGAAGAATTTAAGCAACCCAAATATGGGCATAATCCCTGTCCATAAGAAACGGAGAGAGAATGGCAAAAGACGATTACAAAACAGGCGATGTTTTCACCTTTCAGAGTAATAGCGGCAGTACATTCTATGGCCGTATAGTGTTGGATTTTAAAAAGCAATGTGTACAGCCCAAATTGATCGAAAGGGCCAATCCCCTGTATGGCTGGAATGGTATGCTTTTAGTAGAAGTTTTTAAAAATGAAAATTATCAGGATGTCTCAAACCTGCTTATTCCCGGTGTAGTTGTCAATACCAGGTTTGCTGAAAAAGATGCCTGGCAATTCATTGACAATATAGCGGTTGATCCTGAACAAGTGGATTTTCCGGAAGCGATCATAGCTGTCGGCATGAATTTACATTTTAGCAAAGGAGAAGTGCGGATCGAATTACCCATTCATTATGATTATTATAAAACATTCCCGGCCAGATTATCTATTAAAAATTCAATGCGCCTGGGAAAAATTAGTGAACATTATGTAAAGAATCCCGAATCTAAAGACGGTCCCTTGAGTCAATCGGATATTCGTTTTACCAGTTATCATTCCGATATTTGGAACCTCACTGAATTGGATCCGAAGATGAGTTATTATGATCTGGCTATGCAGCACGGTTTTGATACGAAACGGTTTTATCAATAAAATCGAAAAAGAATATGTTTCAAAAGTATGAATTGAATATGGGTTGAGAATATAAATGGTAGAATACTCATTACAGATTAGTATGGGATGATAATTTTGACTATTTTTATACTATATAAAGAAAATAATGAAATTTTTGATTTCGATGACTTTTTATCCTGTTTAAAAAAAATCGATAATATTTTTGATTTAAAAACAGATTTGGACACCTGCAAAGTATCTGCAAAATATGATTATAATAATGATTCGACAATCCTTTGGTTGTCAAAAAGTCTAACTGATATAACAATTGATGGGGCAGGGGATGCATCGATTCAACTGATTTATAGATTAGGTAAGGAATACAATAAAGATAAAATTTATTTAATTGATTCGGATTATTCTTTTGACCCGATTTTGTTAAATTCTGTTGCGAATGAAAATGAATTAATAGAAA
>JAKSBL010000141.1 GCA_022361115.1 Spirochaetota bacterium
AGAATTTACTAAAATGAAATTCATTTTAAAAAATTAATCAATCTGTGAACAAATAAAAGAGGTAAAATATGGGTTTGTTTAGTTCAATTAATATTTCAGGATCAGGTTTATCAGCACAACGATTGAGAATGGATGTAATAAGTAATAATATAGCCAATGTAAATACTACCAGAACTCCAGCAGGGGATCGCTTTAAACGGAGCCAGGTTATATTACGGCCTAGAAATGATGAACGGGTATATAAATCTCCATTTTTACCAGAATCCTTAAAATCCCCTGATGTTAGTGGTGTAAAAGTAGTAAAAATCCAGGAAGATAATTCTGAAGCCCGGTTAGTTTATGATCCAGATCATCCTGATGCAATTAAAAGTGGCCCTAAAAAGGGTTATGTTGAATACCCTAATGTTAATATCGTTACTGAAATGGTAGATATGATTAGTGCTACCCGTGCTTATGAAGCAAATGTTGCTTCTATACAAAACGCCAAGCTAATGTTTGCCAAAGCACTGGAAATCGGACGGTAAATCACATAAATAAGAAAATAAACAGGTGTAATTTTTTTTGAAATCTATATGTTTATTTGAAATAAATTTTACGTAAAACTTAAAATATTTTACCAGTTAAATGAAATTACACCTAAATAAACTTTTTTTACAAAAAATGATTGCATGAAATTTAAAACTGTTATATAAATATAAAAGGGGACGGGGATGAAAATCTTATCAAATTCTGATCTTTTAGGTGATAAAATCACCTTAAAAACCACTCATTCCAGACATTTGCAGGATAAAAAGGCTATTCAGGACAAAAGTGATCCTGTTAGCGGCAGTTTTGCTCAAGCATTTACCAAAGCATTATCTAATGTAAATGATTTGGAACTACATGCTCAAGAATTAACAAAACAAATGGTAGTTGATCCAGAGAGTGTTAATCTTCATGATGTACAGATTGCTGCAGAGCAAGCTGAAATGGCTGTACTATTTACCAAAAGCATTGTTGATAAAGCAATCAGAGCATATAAAGAAATAACGAATCTAAGATAATCCTTCCTGTTGCTCTATTTTTTTATACTCAAATAAAGTATTTTACATTATTATCATTACTGATAAAACACATTGACTTCTAAAAGGGAGGTTCATGTGTTTTAAATTGAATTCTAAAATAATTTAGGCCTTTTTATGAGATTTTATGATAAATATACGCAATTTAGCTTAAATTTGTTCACTTAATCTCTTAAAAAGGCTAATGAAAAAAATTTATTCATCGATAATATAAAAAGCAATCTCTTTTTTTAAAAGTGGTGTGAAATTTTTGGGTAATCCAAAATAAAATAGATCAAATGCATTTACTCTGGGGAGGGAAAAATGCCAGATTTTTTAAAAAAATTATTAGAATCACTTAAAAATGCTTGGGAAAAAACATCATTAATGCAAAAACTGATAGGTGCTGGTGTGTTACTTGCAGCTATTATAGCTATTGTTTTAATCTTTGTTTTTAGCTCATCTTCTGCTGGAATTAAACTTTTCACCAAACCAATGGCTGAACAAGATTTTGACCGCATAACAACCAGATTAACCGAGTTCAACATTCCATTTACTACAAAAAATAAAACTGACATTTTAGTGAGCAGTGAAAAAGATAAAAATCGTGCCATTATGCTTTTAGCTGAAGAGGGAAGTATGCCGGAAGGAAAATACTCTTTTCTTGATATTATAGAGAGTAAAAAAATCACTCAGTCCAAATTTATGGAAAAAGTGCAAATCAGGGCTGCATTAGAAGGTAAATTGGAAAAATTACTGGAAAGTTCCGATCTTATCCAGGCTGCAGATATTTCCTTTACCATGCCTGAAGACAAAGTATTTGTTAATGAAAGAGAACCAGTCAAAGTTGCTGTTATGTTAACTCCGAATTGGGGGGTAGAATTAACTGAAAACAAGAAAGCAATAAAAGGAATAGAAGGTTTAATTATTAATTCCATTGATGGGGCAGTAAAAGAACATGTAGTCGTTACAGATAATTTTAATCGAATATTAAATGATGATACTGGCGAAGATGAAGAACTGGCAATCATGAAAACCAAGGAAAATCTTAAAATTCGGGAAAATCTTGAACGGACTTATGAACATAAAATCCGTAATGGAATTATACAAATGATTCCGGATGACCGTATTTCAGTAACAGTTAATATTGATATGAATTTTGACCAGGAAAAAAGTGATCGGTTGGAAATCCTCCCTGTTGTATTAAAAGCAGATGATCCTGCTACTCCTTATGATGATGGAGAAAGGACTTATAGTATTCCGATCTCTTCTAAAAAAACCAATGAAACCTTTGAAGGCCCCAACTGGATCCCCGAAGGACCTCCAGGTTTTGATGATAATGTACCTCCAGCTTATAAAGGGGCATTAGAGCAAATTACTAAATATCTGAAAAATGAAGAAATCATTAACCAGCAGACCGGAGAAGCAAAAACTGAAATTGTGAAAGATCCTTGGGAAATTGTGAGAAAAACTGCATCTGTTGCAATCGATGGAACTTATAAAATTGTATATGATGAAAAAGGTAATCCAATTCTCAATGAAGATAAAAGAACGCGGAAGCGTGAATATATTCCTGTAACTCCAGAATTAATTAATAAAGTAAAAGGATTTGTTGAACAATCTATTGGTATGAATATTGCCAATGGAGATAGCGTGAAAGTCTATGAGATGCAAAAAGACCGGTTAGCACAATTTGAAGTAGAAGATGATCAATGGCGCAACAAGAAAAACAGAACCATTATACTTTTAATTGTATTGGGTGCATTATTACTCCTTATTGTTGTCATTGTAATCTACCGTGTTGTGGCCAAGGAAATGGAAAGAAGACGACGATTACGTGAAGAAGAACTGGCCCGTCAGCATCAATTGGCTAGGGAAATGGCGCTTAAGAGTGCTGAAGAAGAAGGTGTGGAAGTTGAAATGTCGATTGAAGACAAAGCACGTCTGGAAATGCAGGAAAATGCTATCAATCTGGCACGTGAGCATCCGGAGGATGTTGCTCAACTGATCCGAACCTGGTTATCAGAAGAATAACTACCAAAAAAAGGAAGTTTGGTGTATAATATAAATAGAGATCTTATAGTTTTGAGGATGAGTTATGGCAGAAGATATCATTGTTGATAGTAGTTCGGGAAAACCGGGCAGAGGTGCTTCTCATAAAAAAACACTTACAGGTCGACAAAAAGCAGCAGTCTTTTTAGTAACCCTGGGGAGTGAAGTATCTGCCGAAGTATTTAAACATTTACGAGAAGATGAAATTGAAACCTTGACCTTTGAAATTGCCCGTATTGAAGTTGTTGAACCGGAAGACCGGGATAAAGTTTTAATGGAATTTCAAGAATTAATGATGGCTAAGGACTTTATCACATCAGGTGGTATTGACTATGCCAAAGATCTCTTAGAAAAAGCCTTAGGATCTCAAAGAGCTACAGATATTATTAATAAATTAACATCCAGTCTGCAAGTTCGTCCTTTTGATTTTGTTAGAAGAACAGATCCTGCTCACTTATTGAACTTTATTCAGAATGAGCATCCCCAAACTATTGCTTTGATACTGGCCTATCTGGATGCCAATAAGTCATCAAATATCCTCTCTCAGTTAGAGCACGAAAAACAGGCAGAAGTTGCTCGACGGATTGCCAATATGGATAGAACTTCACCTGATGTATTGAGAGAAGTAGAAAGGGTATTAGAGAAAAAGCTTTCTACATTAGCATCAGAAGATTTTACCACAGCTGGTGGTATTGATACCATTGTAGAAATCTTAAATTTAGTTGATAGAACCACTGAACGGACGATTTTAGAAACATTAGAAGAGGAAGATCCGGATTTAGCAGAAGAAATTAAAAAGAAAATGTTTGTATTTGAAGATATCGTATTATTATCTGATAAGGATATCCAGAAAGTTCTGCGAGAAGTGGATTCAACTGAATTAGCCAAAGCCTTAAAAGGGGTAAATTCAGAAGTACAGGATAAAATATTCCGCAATATGTCGAAGCGGGCAGCTGCAGTGTTAAAAGAAGATATGGATTTTATGGGACCAGTCCGGTTAAAAGATGTGGAAGAATCACAGCAAAAAATCGTTGGTATTATTCGACGTCTGGAAGATAACGGGGATATTGTAGTAGCCAGAGCTGGTGAAGACGAACTGGTTGTCTAGTGAGAAAAGGAGTGGCATAAATGTCTAAAAATGTATTTAAATCTCTTGAAATCGTCCCAACAGAAATGAAAGTTTCTATTTCTGCTCCTGAATTTCACCGGATCATTCCTCAAGAAGAAGATGCTGAAGCAGAATTGTTTGAAGGCAAGACCATTGAACAGTTAAAAGAAGAACGTGATCAATTTGAAAAAGATTTTGAAGTTCAAAAACAAGCTATGATTGCTGAAGCTGAGGCTAAAAAAGAGGAAATCATAAAACATGCAGAAGCAACAGCTCATGAAATCATCAGAAAAAAAACCAATGAATCCCAGGAAATAAAATCTTCTGCTGAAGCAGAAGCCCAGGAAATCATCCAGCAAGCAAAAACTGAAGCACAAGGAATTGAGAGAGAAGTCCAGGAAAAAGAATCTCGAATTTTGAACGAAGCCCGTAAAAGGGGATATGAAGAAGGCTGGGACGAAGGCTATGGAAAAGGCTCTGAAGAGGTAAAACGGTTAGTCGAACGGATCCAAATCATCTTAGATGCTGCTATTAAAAAAAGAAACGATATCTTTATCGAAACAGAACATCAGATTATTGGGTTAGTATTACTCATTGCTAAAAAAGTCATCAAAGTTATTAGTGAAAATCAGAAGAATGTGGTTATCAATAATGTTGTTCAGGCATTAAGAAAGTTAAAATCACGTGGCGAGGTAGCAATTAGAGTGAACCTGGCTGATCTGGAATTAACAACTCAACATAAACGGGATTTTGTGGAAATGATTGAAGGGGTTAAATCCATCAAAATACTGGAAGATTCTACTGTGGATCGCGGTGGATGTATCATTGAGACGGATTTTGGTGCCTTAGATGCCCGAATATCCAGCCAGCTTCAGGAAATTGAAGAAAGGATTTTGGAATTAATGCCAATTCAGTCAAAAGGAAAGTCAGAAACACCGGTTTAAGCTATAAAAAAATGGAATCATAGAGATAATAAGAGAAAAGCAACAAGGGAGGGGCTTGCAATGGATTCAGAATCCTATTATGAATTTGATATTAATAAATACAATTCTGCCATCTCCCGAATTGAACCCATCAAATATTTAGGACAAATCACAAAAATTACCGGTTTAACAGTAGAATCTCAGGGACCAAAAGCTGTTTTAGGGGAAGTTTGCCGAATCATTTTATCCAGCGGAAAAGTCATCTTAGCAGAAGTCGTGGGGATGTCTGAAGATAAAACAGTCATGGTTTGTTATGATGAAATGGAAGGTATTGAAGTTGGTGACCTGGTTGTGGCAACTGGTGAACAATTATCTGTTTATGTGGGAGAACACTTATTAGGCCGTGTCGTCAATGGCCTGGGTAGAGACTATGATGGAAGAGGCCAGATCGGGTCTGCGGATGTATATCCAGTGTTTCGGTTACCTAGTGATGCAATGAAAAGAAAACAAATTACAGAGCCGGTTGTTACCGGAATAAAAGCCATTGATAGTTTCTTAACAGTTGGCAAAGGTCAGAGAATTGGGATATTTTCTGGTTCAGGAGTGGGGAAATCCACTTTGCTGGGAATGATCGCCCGTAATACTGTTGCTGATGTGAATGTCATTGCATTAATTGGTGAACGAAGCCGGGAATTAAAAGAATTTATTGATTATGATTTAGGTGAAGAAGGTTTAAAAAAATCTATTATTATTTTTGCCAGTTCTAATAAAAATGCCTTAAGTAGAGTTCGAGGAGCTTATGTAGCTACAGCAATAGCTGAATATTTCCGCGATCAAGGTAAAGATGTAATGCTGATGATGGATTCTTTAACTCGATTTGCATTAGCCCAAAGGGAAATTGGTTTAGCTGCTGGAGAACCACCGACCACTAGAGGCTATACTCCTTCTGTCTTTACTTTATTACCAAAGTTATTGGAAAGAGCAGGAACCGGAGAGCAGGGAAGTATCACTGGTTTTTATAGTGTATTGGTTGAAGGGGATGATATGGATGAACCTATCAGCGACGCTGTTCGAGGGATTTTGGATGGACATATCGTTTTAACTCGTGAACTTGCCAATAAAAATCATTATCCTGCTATTGATGTACTAGCTAGTATTTCACGACTTATGATAAAAATTATGCCCAAAGAGCATCAGGACAAAGTAGGCATATTGCGGGAACTGCTGGCAGAATATAAGAAGCATGAAGATTTAATTAGTATTGGTGCCTATGCTGCCGGATCAAATCCGAAAGTAGATGCTGCCATTTATTTAAAAGATCATCTGGATACTTTCTTAAAACAGGAAATTGAAGAGGGATTTTCTTTAGAAGAAACTCAAAAAAGGTTAGATCAGTTACTAAATCTTCTTTATTCTACTAATGAAAATTCAGAAGAAACCGAAAATTTATTAGAAGAAACTTCTTTATTTTTATAAGAAATGAAAAAGCGCAAATTTCAATTTGATAAAATTCTTAAACTTAAAGAACATGATGAATTAAAAGCCAAACAGGCTTATGCAGAACAGTTACAAAAAAAGATTAGTCTGGAACAGCAAAATGTTCAGTTAGAAAAAGAAGTTTATCAAGCATTAAAAGAGGATTTTGATTCTGCCAGCAAAGGTGACCAAATATCTCACCTGGAAATTCTGTTAACAGATCATTTTTCTCAAGCTGCTCATATCCGGATGAATAAAAATGATGAACAAAAAGAAAGTATGAAAGATCATCTGGAAGATTTAAGGGGAAAATTAACTATTGCCATGCAGGAGAAAAAGAAAATTGAAAAATTAGCTGAAAAAGAGCAGAAAAAATACAAAGAAGAATTAAAAAAAGAAGAAATTAAAAAACTGGATGATACTAATTATACCATAAGAAAAGAAGCAAACTAAATAAAATTACTGTGAGGAAAAAGATGTTAGAAAATATAAATCATATTTTTGACAGAATGTCAACCATCCAAAATGGTATGAAAAATTTGACTCAGAGTATCAAACCGCAAATGGTGAAAGATTTTGAGAATCTTTATAAGCAAAAAATCCATGAACAGAAGCAAACTGAACAAGTGGCCAAGCAAAATGATTTAGAGACTCTGGAAACCACACTGACACCATTATCTGTGGCAGAACAAAATAGTGATGATAAAAATATAGATACATCAAAGCTTACTGAAAAACAAAAAATTGACGATGCTATTAAACAAGCAGCGAATAAATATAAAATTTCTGAAGATTTAATCAGAGCTGTAATCAAAGTTGAATCCAATTATGATACTAAAGCTGTGTCACCTATGAGTGCAATGGGGCTCATGCAACTCATGCCAGGAACAGCTTTAGAGTTAGGGGTGGAAAAACCATTTGATATTTATGAAAATATTGAAGGGGGAACTAAATACCTCAGCCGGATGCTCAACCGGTATGATGGTGATTTAGTCAAAGCCTTAGCTGCCTATAATGCAGGGCCTCATAATGTAGATAAAGCAAATGGAGTTCCGGCATTTACGGAAACCCAAAATTATGTTAGAAAGGTAACTGACATATTGTTTTAAATTAAAATAGAAGAGGAACATACATCTTTTAAAAAAACCTTTTTTTATAGATGATATTAGGGAGGGGACAAACCAGTTTGGTTTGTTAAATGTTCTGTTTTTAAATTGAATAAATTTTTAAACCTAATATTGTTTAGGAATGTACAGAAAAAGGTTGGTAAAAAACAGTGAGTTCAAGAAATGATGGTAGAAAAATAATATTGTTATTATTGTTATTAATCATTGTTTTAATTGGTGGTGTGCTAATTGTAGACAGAATTGGAAAATTGACAGGATTTTATCTTCCTATTCCTGGTATTGATATAATCAGAAATCTTTCATTTCGACAAAAGCAAATTGATGCTGCTGAAGATC
>JAKSBL010000491.1 GCA_022361115.1 Spirochaetota bacterium
AGGGGGTAAAAAAATTCTACAAAACTTAGAAAAATTAGCAGAATAAAGAAAGAAATAAAAGTGGCTTATTTTTCCCTGGCTTTTAATTTTTTCTTTATCTGGTAAATCCATTTATGAATCACTAATAAATAAAAAAATATAAAAGTAATATTTACTGCAACAATCAGTAATATCGCTTTTATCATACTAAAACGAGAAAAAAACAAATTAAATACTATTGCTTCCCCTAGTAAAAAAAATACAATTAGAAATAAAGGAAATAAAATATAGATCAGTATGTGCAGAAAAAAGCAGGAAGCAGATGGATACTTTTGATAAATTTTACTTAGTCGCTTAAACATCAAAATTCCTATTATTCCCAAGATTAACACTAAAACAACCATTGAATAGATATCCGGATACTGGTTTGATAAATAATATATAGGGAACAATATAATCAAAGCAAAAAGCAAAAAAGCAATAACAATAAAAAAAACAGTTAACATGATAAATGAAAACTGTTTTAAATCTTTTTTAAGATTATAATCTCTCATATACAATCCACCTGAAAATATTTAATCACTCTTTTATCAAAAAGATAAAACAATTTCAATGTTTTGTCAAAATCATAACAATAATTATTTATCTTATTGACCTTTCTTTTTATATAAAGTGACCGTTAAAATTCCTTTTTGAAGTGAGATAGCTTTCTTTTTCTGATTTATATCTGCTGGAAGTCCAAAGGTTTTAGTAAAATGTTTTGTTTTCTTTTTTTGAGCTACTGTTTTCTTTCCCCGCTTTATTTTATCTTCTTTTACCTGGTACCCTGTAACAACTAATTTTCCAGGTTTTAGAGTAATATCCAAGTCTTTTTTGCTATACCCCGGCACTTTTAAGCGAATCACAAATTTACTTCCTAAATTCATAAATCCTGAATACTCACGATATGTCTGTGGAGGAAAGAGACATTCATTTCCCAGCAAATGATCGATTCGATTAAATACCCTTTTTATCCGTCTTCTACAAACTGATTGGATAGCTGACATTTCAGTGTTCTCCTTTTTCCTGTATAATCCCATCTCTCTCTTTTCTTAAAAATATTTTAAGTAATCCTTATCTAAGAATCTTTTATATTATACGGATTAATCGAGTAAAAAACTATATACCAAAAGGTATGTTTTTTTAGTTATTTTGGTATGATTTTTTAAAAAAGGAGATGTAAAAGAGAAATGCTTTTTATGCAGTAAAGTAACGATGAATCACTTTTTCAATAAACTGATGTTGAGAATCATCAAGCTGAACAAACTCTACACCAATGCGAATACCATTTGTATTGGCAACTCGTGTTTTAAAAATAAACATTTTATCTTCAGTTCTTAATTTAAAATAAAGAATATCACCAGGTAAAATAATTTGAGAAATCCGTACTGCTGCCCCGCTCAGACAAAAATCATATAACTCACATTCCTGCCATTGTTTTTTTAATGGAAA
The DNA here is from genome assembly GCA_022361115.1 of Spirochaetota bacterium. Taxonomy (GTDB): domain Bacteria; phylum Spirochaetota; class GWE2-31-10; order GWE2-31-10; family GWE2-31-10; genus JAKSBL01. Next base: position 1,471 of record JAKSBL010000491.1, read on the forward strand.
AGTAAAATACAATTGGTATTTATTCTGAAATTTACGAATAGGAAAACGCATCTCACGCCGTCTATTATCATTAGTAAGAGGATTTTTTCGATAATGAACAGAGTTCAATTTAATATCAAGTAACAAAATTTCTCCTTCTTATGATTTTTACAAATCAATAATCATCTAGTGGAATTCATTAAAGTTTTTATAATATTTAAAGAAATTAATATTTTCTCATAATTGAGTTAAATAATCTCTTATAAAGCTCTATAAACTTCAATTATTTTTATATCAAAAAAGTTGCAGATATTTATGTAATATATCTACAAATTTCAAAAATAACTAAATATTTAATATTTTTTTACAGATCAAAATTTTATCATTAAAAACCATCCTGAAAAAAATTATATATTTTTTTTCTACTCCCATCATTTGCATGAACAGTAAAAATAAATTATAATATTTTTGCTGTGCCAATTTGGAATCAGTATTTCATTTTCAAGCATTTTTTTATTTTTTTATTCTTTTATGTCAATGACATATAACAAATAATTTACTGAGGTTATTCCATGAAAATAAAAGCGAATTTAAAAAAAGTTACCCAATTTTTATTCTGGATCAGCCAAAGACGGTGGTTATTTTTATTACTCATCGGTATTTTTTTTATTTTTCTGGATTTTTCCCTTTTTAGTCGAGCTGGTGGAGCAGGAGGCTCTAGTCGGAGTTCTGGTGGTGGAGGTGATGGTATTGGCGCATTAATTTATTTCATTCTTTATGTAATCCCTTTTCCTTATAACTTCATTACGATTATCATCATCCTCATTATTTATGCCTATACTAATCGAAAAGTTAAACAAAAATCGGTTTTTAATCATGTTCCAGGTGATGCGCAATCCAGAAAAATTAACGATCCTGGTATAATAAACAATCATTTACAAGATTTTGACGAAGAACAATTTTACAGCAAAGTTCGAACAGCATTTATTCGAATCCAGCAAGCATGGATGGAACAGGATTTATCTAAAGTTCGCAAGTTTATTTCAGATGGAGTTTATCAAAGATTTCATACTCAATTTAAAATGATGCAATTACTGGATCAGAAAAATATTATTGATGATTTACAAATTCTGGATATGCAAATTTCAAAAATCGAAGCAGATGGGCAATATGATATCATAGATGTAGCCATCCAGGCTCATATTATTGATCATTTTAAAAGCACAAAACACCCTTCTTTGCAATCTGGAGGGGATGAAATTTTTGTAGAATACTGGTCATTTCTAAAAAAGAGAGGGACAAAAACCGCTGATCTTTATCATTCCAATAATTGTCCCAAATGTGGTGCTGAATTAACAGAAATGAGCGGTGAAATCAGTAAATGTGAATTCTGTCAAACGATCACTAATCTGGGAGAATTTGACTGGGTATTAGCAGAAATCACTCAAGCAGATGATTATGTGACTGGTAATCCCCGTTTAAACAACAACCAGCACCTAAAAAAACAATTAAAATTACTCCGTCAGGAAAATCCAGATTTTGCTGTTCAATTACTGGAAGACAAGGTTAGCAATGGCTATTTACAAATTCTCACCAGCAGGGTATTAAAAAAACCAGAAATCATGCGTAGATTTGTATCAGATCAGGTTTATGAAAAAATTAAAGCTTCCTTCTCATCTGACCAGATTGTATATAATCGTCTTTATCTAAATGATGTTACTCTCATAGGAATCCAGTCATTGGATACACAAAATATACTGGCAGTTGCTGTAAAATCTTCCTATCAACGAGTAAAACTTGCTGGCAATAAAGCCCAGCATATAGATGGACAACTCATGAGTAAAACTGAGATCCTCTTATTAACTCACAATAAAAACCAATTTTTACCAAAAGGATTTCTCTACTCTCATTCCTGCCCTTCCTGTGGAGGGCCTTTAGAGGATACTCCGGATATCAAGTGTTCTTACTGTGATGCAGTTTTAAACAGCCCTGATCATGAGTGGATTATAACAGATATCCAATCTATTCATGAATACCAAGGATACTTAAAAACCAATCAAGCTTCCTTTGATTATAAAGCCGATCCAACTCTGCTGGATTCACTTTATGGAGTCAGAGACTTTGCTTTTAATAATGTGTTAATCATGATCGCAGCTGATGGAATTTTTGATCCAGAAGAAAAAGAATTTGCAGAAAAAATAGCCCGTAAATGGGGTTATAATATCAACAGGATTCAACCTATGTTTGAAATGGCAAAAAACGGCAGGTTAGTTATCCGTATGCCGGAAAGTCCTAAGCAGAGAAGAAAAATTTATAAACTAATGGAAAAAACTGCTGCCATAGATCATAATGTTTCACCTGAAGAAGAACTATTACTCAATAACGTTAAAATGACTTATTTGCAATAAGTAAATAGGTCCTTGTGGATAGTTTTGAATATTACTTAAAATAAATACTCAAATGCAAATAAAAATAAGCAAGTTATTAGCCGGCAATTTATTTTACTTGACGATTTGGCAAAATAACATCATAATATTGATCAAAATATACTCTTAAAAAGGGGTTATCATGGCAAAAAGACTACACCTATCCAGTACCAATAAAAAAATTGCTGGTGTATGCGGCGGTATAGCAGAGTATTTTGATGTTGATCCGCTACTCATCCGGGTATTATGGATAGTAGGAACCTTAATGGGTGGAGCCGGAATACTGGCTTACTTAATTGCCTGGTTTATTTTACCAAAAGATGATAATATTTAATAGTAAATTGATCAAGTTAAAATATAATCTTGCTTAAGTGCTAATATAATTTCTTTCTCTTTATGTTTTTTTAGACGATAAAACAAAACTCTAAAAATATAATTTAAATTGATTAAATGCCAGTGCTGACGATCAATTGAACAATAGGCACAATAAAAATCTGTTTTATATACTTTCTCCAATTGACTTTTTAAATCATCAATGGCTTCAGGACTTCTTCCAGGAATAATAGAACAAATAAACTGCTTGTTGGCAATAAAGAAACGGGATTTAATACTTTTCGTTGTTACAGGAATCGTTTTGATAAAGTCTCCCTGATAAAAACAAATAAAAGTCAGTGAATAAATCGATTTATTTAATACCCTATCTAAAGATAAGTTACGATTAACTGGCAAAAAAGGGAAAATAGCCTTTTGATAAATAGGGATTGGTTGAAAAAACGAGTGAAGAGCATAAAAAAGATTATTATCATATTCTTTTTTGGTAATATAGCTAGTCAGGTAAACTCCTACTGCTAAGAAGGAAATAAAAAAGGCACTGTTGAGCAAACCGATTTTTTGATAAACACTGCCAAGGATCAGAGAAAAATAGATAAAAAGAAAATCAATGACTATGTATGGAAGGGTATGTTGGAAAAAATTATAATACTTTCTCTGAAAGAGTCGTTCTGTTGTTACCAAAATTGCTTTAATTGTCAAATGAATTAGAATTAACAGTAAAACAATTAAAATATCGCGAATCGTTAAATTCACAATATCTATTTTAAAATAAGCTGTTAAATAATTAAAAATATAAATCAATACATACCACATAATGATTCGCATCATTATTGATTCAATTATTTCTAAAGAATATTTCTTTCCGATCAGAGATACAAGTAACTGGGACAAAAAGTAAACAACAATGAATAAATAAACCAGCTCAATTCCTTTAAAATAATCTCCTTTTAATAAAAAATTGCTGATATATATGATAAATGTATTGAAAGTAATTGGAATTCCTAATACCTCATACCTTAAACTATAAAGAAAATGGCCAGTAAAAAGCAGAAATAAAAATTCAATAAAATATTTTTGAAAAAGAATAGTTAAGCGAAACCGGATACCAATTAATTGTGTAATGATTTCAATAATCACTAAAATTCCAATTACTATAACCACCATACAATAGAAAAAGGGTATTCTTTTTGAAAACCACTTGATAAAATTTTCCATAATTTTTTCTTTATTCAGCAAAATTTGTAAAAATATTTTATTAATTATAAACAATCGTTTATTTAATACAAGTAATTTTTCTGAAATATCAAATATAGTATTTTTTATTGTGAATCACTTGAATTCTATTTTGCAATGTGTTATATTATTAATAGACCGACGGTCGGTTTATTAATAGGAGTCAAAATGGCTAGAACAAGAAAAAATCATGATGAAAGAAAAACAGAGCTCTTAACATTAGCAGAACAGTTATTTTTACAAAAAGGTTACGATAATACTACAATAAAAGATATTATAGATACAGCTCAAATCGCTAAGGGAACATTTTATCATTACTTTACCGCAAAAGAAGATCTCTTGGAAGGGATTGCACACCTAAAATTCCAGCCATTAATTCAAGCAGCAAAAGAAATTATTAATGACTCAACCATAAATTCCTTAGAAAAACTCAATTCCTTGTTTTCGGCTATTCAACTCTGGAAAACAAAAAATCAAAAAATCTATATTACGACTATGAAAGTTCTAAATCGGGATGAAAACCTCATATTTCGTTACAAATTATTAACTCATCAATTCAAAGCCCTATTGCCTTTCTATATAAAAATCATTGAGGAAGGAAAGAGAACAAATCTTTTTTATATTGATTCACCCGAAATCACTGCAGGAATTCTGAATGATCTTCTTGCTGGTTTAAAGAATCAGATTGCATCGAAAATATTTTTTTTACCTGATGATCCAGATGAAAAGCAAATGCTGATGATAAAAAAATTTTTTATTTCCAGAGTCACAGCTTATGAAAAAGTGATAGAAAATGTTCTGGGTTTACCTGAAAACTCAGTTATTTTGATAGAGCGCCCTTATTTTCAATAAAAAGGCCATTTCATATTGTATTTTTTAGGAGGTATTCTATGGACAAAAAAGAAAAATTTCAATTTTCAAAAAAAGGTTTAAGAGGCATACTCCGCAGCCTGATTTTATTTGGTTTCATTTTTGGTGTTTGTCTGCTCATTGCCGGCAGGTTAGATTATTATCATGCCTGGTTGATGTTTGGATTATACTTGAGTTTACAAATTATGTATGTATTAGTGTTGTTAAAAACCAATCCGGAACTCATCAATGAAAGAGGGTCTTTTATACAGGAAAATACGAAAAAATTTGATAAAATTTTTTATGCACTCTGGATTCCCCTACGTTTCGTCATATTTATTGTAGCAGCCCTGGATGCAGGCCGTTTCAGCTGGTCGCATATGCCTGTTTATATTGTTGCAGGAGGGGCTATCATAACCATTTTGATGTCAATACTTGGTATATGGGCCATGTCTGTTAACCGCTTTTTTGCTACTACTGTCAAAATCCAAAATGATCGTGGCCATGAAGTTTGTGATTTCGGGCCTTACCGTTTTGTTCGACATCCTGGGTATGTGGCAATGTTTTTTTCTGCTATTACACTCCCGGTGATCATGGGTTCCTGGTGGGCTATGATACCAGGAGGTATTACAGGTATATTGGTGATTATCCGGACAGCTTTGGAAGATCAAACTCTAAGGCGAGAGTTAAAGGGCTATGAAGAATTTACCTCAAAGACTCGTTATCGATTGATTCCACTCCTATGGTAGGTTCCTCAACCGGAAGGATCTCGGTCCATTCTTATAAATTTAAGCTGCGGAATTGCCCTCAAAATAATAATTGCAAGCATTCTTCTAACAGTTTTACTCTGTGCACATCTGTTTTAAATCAGTGAAAATCCTATGTGCTATAGTTTTTTAAACCCTTCCCCTAATACTTCGTAGACTTCGTTGACTACCACAAATGCTTCGGGATCTACTTTTTTAATTTCTTTTTTTAACATTGGCAGCTCTCTACGGTAGATGATAGCATAAATAATTTTTTTGTTCTGATTGGAATAGCCGCCTAATCCCTCAAGGATAGTACAGCTCCTTTCAAACTCATCAATAATAAACTGTTTAATCTGGTCAGATTGATTACTGATGATCAGCAAAGCTTTGGACCGGGAAAAACCTTCCAGAATGATATCAGTTACTCTTGCACTGATATAAAGAGAGAGCAACCCCCAGAGTATAATATTTCCATTTTTAAATACAATACCGATAAAAAAGATGATAATTGTCTCTATAATTAAATAACCATTTCCAACAGATATTCCCATATATTTACGAAGTATTAAAACAGGAATATCGGTTCCGCCAGTTGATCCATTAAAACGGATAATGATGCCAATACCTGCCCCTAAGAGAAGAGAACCAGCTAAAACTGCCAAAAATATTTCACTGGTAAAAGAATAAGCTCCAGCTTTTTCATAAATGACATAAAAAAAATCTTTAAGATAAGCAATTTTGGACAGATATTTATAGGAAGATAATTCTGCAAATAATGATACACAGACAATAGCAATAATGGTTTTTAAACCAAATCCTTTATTGATAAATATCACTCCGATAATAAAAAGCGGGATATTAAATAATAACATGGTGATACTGATAGGCATATGAAAAAAGAAAAAGAAAATTTGTGCCAATCCAGAAACTCCCCCGGGACTGGCTTTAAAAGGAACTAAAAAAAGAGAAAAACTCATTCCACAAAGTAAGGAACCAAAAACAATTCCAGCAAAATCTCTAAAAAAAGTGGTATGGAGTTCCTGGTTGACTATTTTTCTAAAAAGCTTCTTCATATTTCTATCCTTCAATATATAAAATACTTTTCATTTTTTTCAATTTTGTAAAATTAAGATAAATAGATATGAGATCATTCGGTAATAAGGAAGATTAAATGACTAATCTTTGCTATTTTGACAGCTACGATCGGTTATGAATTTTGAGTTCCAATAAAGCTCGGGAATAAAAATAGCTATTTCTATCCAGGAGCTCACCTATTTTTTTGACTTTTATGGAGTCATAAGTAAATACAAAATTATGATCATTTAAAAACTCATGAATTTGGTTATCTCGTTCTTCTTTACTTAAATCAGTCATGGAGTATAGTTCATTTAAGGGATATTGAAAAGTGTAAGACTTATCCATTTCATGTTTTAAATTGCGGATAGTTTGCTTTATTCTGGCTGTGAGAAAATAATAAAGACGAGCTGTAGGGTTGGGCAGTTTAAAAGCAATGATTTGTTGTTGAACAAACCAGATTCGGTCTGTTAAGAACTTCAATATAGTTACAAAAAGCGGTGGAGGTAAGGAATTAATCCCTTTTTTATCTATTACCATGATATCACAGGCTTCGTCGGCTACTGCTGTTGCCATACGAGGTTTGTCATTAAGAATGGACATTTCCCCAAAAACTTTACCCTCTCCTAATATTGCCAATACAACTTCTTTGTTGTTTTTTAATTTAGTGATTTTAACCTTACCTCTTCTTATTAAAAAGAAATTGCGGGCTTTTTCTAATTCTGTAAAAATCACACTGCCTCTCTCATAAGGAAAGACCTGCATAATATCTGTTGTATCCACTAACTCTACTTTGGGGAGCTTTTTTAATTTATCCTGCACTTGTTGTACAACTTTCTCATTATGTTGCTCTTCTTTAAGATAAGAATGGAGCAGGTGTGCGGCTTTTTTTAACTGGTTCAGTTTAGCATACTGATCAGCCATTGATAGAACACTTTCTGTTCGGTCAAAGAAAACATCATAAGAATTGATTTGCATTAAATCATCATCTAAGTCCCGCAGAATATCTGAGTATTCACTTAAAATTTTCATTATAATAGCTGGATGTTCTTTATAAAGCTCTCCTAATCGATCTCCATCTATCGTTATAATCTCACAATCCGTTGAGGTTTCTGCTCGTTCATCCTCTGAAATCCCGGTAATACATTGAATAATTCCAAAAATATATCCACTTCCTCTGGTTTCTTCTCGATCACCAATAATGGGATTTTTTTTGAATATTTTAACCTTTCCGGTTTTTACTATATAAAATTTCTTTTGAGGAAATTTCCCTTCCAAATAGATTACAGCACCACTACAATATTTTTTGACTTCTACCAGCATGCATCATTCCTGCTTATTATAACTTTTTTTACTTTTTATTATTATCGTATAAATTCTATTATAAATTATCAATAAAGTAAATACTTCATTAAAAATTGCTGTTTTTAATCTAAATGTCTCTAATAAATATTACATTTCAAACTAAACCTATACAAATCAAAGGTTATTGCTGAAAAACATATTGACGCAAAATAGAAAAATCCCTATCATTAATGTAGAGAATAAAAAAATGATGAGCTTTCCAATCAAGTTATCAAAAATTATTTTTATCCTGCTAATCATACTGCCCATTACTATGGGCTGTAAGAAAGACAAGACCCAGGAAATAATCAATAAACAAAATAATCAATCTCAATCTTTGGATGATAAAAATATCATGATCTTTAATACTCAAAATTTTCCCCCCTTTACTTATGAAGAAGGCCAACTTCCTCAGGGGCCAGCAGTTAAAATTATAGAAGCAGTTTGTCAGGAAATGGGAATGGAATATAAAATCAATATTTTTCCCTGGTCTCGTAGTCAAATGTTAACCAGAACGAATAAAGCTCATGCAATGTTTCTCATTGGCTGGAATGAAGAGCGCTCAGAATGGCTCCATTTCTCTCACCCTATAATTGAAACAGAGTATGGTTTTTTCCTTAATAAAAACAGCTCAATGAAATATCAGAATATTAACGATCTGGAAGGCTGGAACATTGGAGTATATGGCCCTTCTAACACCTCTCATAATCTGGATTTAATAAAGCAGGAGATCAACTCTATCCAAATATTGATAAATCCAAAAAATGAAACAGGTTTTATCAATTTAGAATTAGAAAGAATCAATGCCGTTTATTCGAATAGAGATGTTGGATCAATACTGATGAAACAAATGGATTTAAAAAATATTTATTATGCTGGTATGCATAAAAAATTAAAATATTATATTGGTTTTTCTAAAGAAAATGTAGAGATAGAAAGGGTAAACCAGTTTAATCAGGCCTACTTTAAACTTTATCAAGAAGGAAGCATAAAAAAAATACTGACCCAATACAATCTGGATATTGCAGTACTGGAATAGATTTTCCCTGTTTAAATCAGTCTTTCACACCAATTTTTCTTTATTTATGATCATCGAGTCTAAATCAAGATAAAATTTATTATTACTACTTTAAAAGTTATAAATTCAGAAAAAAAATTGAAAATATTAAAAATTCATATTTACTTTTTTACCCTTACTTTTTTTATGTTACACTATTGTTTAAGTAATAAACAGGGAGACTTTATCCTGCTCATAACACTATTATTTGAGGTGTTTGCATGCGTAAAGATTGCTTTTAGTAATCTCAGTTTTACCTATGTGAGCAACTGATATCTCTCTATTTATTGATAAAAGCGGCACTGCCGCTTAATATGGAAAAAAAGAATAAAAGAAGGATGAGAGATGGACTCAAAAATCAATTACACCAAAACAGATGAGGCACCAGCTTTAGCAACTTACTCATTTTTGCCCATTATTCAAGCTTTTACAAAAACAGCTGGCATTGAAGTTGTTACAAAAGATATTTCATTAGCCGGCCGTATCTTGGCAACTTTTCCAGAGTATTTAAAAGAAGAACAAAGGGTAGAAGATGCTCTGGGAATTTTAGGAGAAATGGTAAAAAAACCAGATGCTAATATCATTAAACTTCCCAATATAAGTGCCTCAATACCTCAAATGAAAGGGGCAATAAAGGAACTCCAGGCAAAAGGGTATGCAGTACCCGATTATCCAGAAGATCCGCAGGATGAGCAGGCAAAAGAAATTAAAAGTAGATACGACAAGATTAAAGGAAGTGCAGTGAATCCTGTTTTAAGAGAAGGTAACTCAGACAGAAGAGTTCCTCCAGCAGTTAAACGCTATGCAATGAAAAATCCCCACTCTATGGGCAAATGGACACCTGCTTCTCAAGCCCATGTCGCCAGTATGCAACATGGGGATTATTATGAAAGTGAAAAATCAACTGAAATAAATCAAACTTGCCAATACACCATCGAGTTTATTGACAATCAAGGAAACACGACTCAACTAAAAAAACCGGCTCCACTTCAGTCCAAAGAGATTATTGATGCAGCTGTGATTAGTAAGAAAGCATTAAGAGATTTCTTAAAAGAACAGCTTCAGGATGCGAAAAACCAAGGAGTATTATTTTCACTTCATTTAAAAGCTACAATGATGAAAGTATCGGATCCAATCATTTTTGGCCAGGTGGTTTCTGTTTTTTTTGAAGAGGTATTTGCCAAACATGCTGATACTTTTGCTGAACTTGCAATTAATCCCAACAATGGTTTAGGTGATCTCTTTCACAAAATCCAATCATTACCAGAAGACAAACAAAAACAAATCCAAAATGATATCGATCAGTGTTATTACAACGGACCTGAATTAGCTATGGTAAACTCAGATAAAGGGATAACTAACCTGCATGTTCCCAGTGATGTGATAATAGACGCATCCATGCCTGCTGCAATCCGGGCAGGAGGAAAAATGTGGAATAGCAAAGGGGAACTACAGGATATGAAAGCCATTATTCCGGATCGCTGTTATTCTGGAGTTTATCAGGCAACTATTGATTATTGTAAAAAAAATGGGGCTTTTAATCCTGCTACCATGGGAAGTGTATCAAATGTTGGCTTAATGGCTCAAAAAGCAGAAGAATATGGTTCCCATGATAAAACATTCCAGATGCAAGGGGATGGTCAGGTTGTAGTTAAAGATGAAAACGGTAATGTCCTATTAGAACAGAATGTTCAAACCGGAGACCTTTTCCGGATGTGTCAGGTAAAAGATGCCCCCATTCAAGATTGGGTAAAACTGGCAATTAAACGGGGAAGAGAAACCAGCAGCCCAGTCGTATTCTGGCTAGATAAAAAAAGAGGACACGACGCTCAATTGATCAAAAAGGTGGACCTGTATTTAAAAGACCATGACACTTCTGGTTTAGAAATTCATATTATGGCTCCTGTGGAAGCTACCAATTATTCCTTGCAAAGGGTAAAAGACGGTAAAGATACCATTGCAGCTACTGGAAATGTACTAAGAGACTATTTAACTGACCTTTTTCCCATACTAGAATTAGGTACCAGTGCTAAAATGTTGTCGATTGTTCCTCTGATGAATGGTGGTGGATTATTTGAAACCGGCGCTGGTGGATCTGCACCAAAACATGTCCAGCAGTTTAATGAAGAAAATCATTTAAGATGGGATTCTCTTGGTGAATTTTTAGCATTAGCTGTTTCTTTAGAACACATGGCAAAAGTACACAATAATAATATTGCCAAAATATTATCCATCACTTTAGATGAAGCAACCGGTAAATTACTGGATAATAACAATTCTCCCTCTCGGGATGTCGGAGAAATTGATAATCGAGGCAGCCATTTTTATATTGCTATGTATTGGGCACAAGCTTTAGCTAATCAAAATGACAATACTGAACTAAAAACCGCCTTTGCTCCAATTGCTCAAAAATTAACTGAGAATAAAGACGCTATCTTAAATCAATTAAATTCTGTACAGGGTAAATCAATAGATATTGACGGATATTATTTTCCTGATGAAAAATTAGCTTGTCAAGCCATGCGCCCTAGTGAAATTTTAAATAATATCATTGATTCCATTTAAAATGGGATAAAGCGAGTCAAAAAGGGGGATAATTCCCCCTTTTAACTTTCTTTTTATCAGGATTTCTCTTTTCTCCTTCATCATAATTATCAATCCAGTAACGGCTACAGCTAAACCCATTGGCGGATTATGTAGTTATCTTTGTTTAGCTGAAAAAAAACTGACAGCTCAAATAGCAGAACAAAAAAGAATTTAAAGCTGTTCACTTTTAGCAATAAATTTCACAGTTTTTAAGGAAGATAAAATTTTATATGAATAACAACAAATATGTGTATTTCGATTTTGATGGAACCATTGCAGATACCATGTTGATCGTTGCAGAAATATTTAATGAAATCCATCAGAAATATCATTTACCGCCATTAACAGAAGCTATTGGCCATCAATTAAGAGAAAATCATCTCCTTGCTATGATAAGACTTTTAAAAATTAAGTTTTATCAACTTCCATTTATTTTAACGGATATAAAAACAAGACTTAACCAGAGAATTAAAACTATTCCTGTTTTCGAAATAAAGGATTTAATAAAAAAACTTCAAAATCAGGGGATTAAAATTGGTATTCTATCTTCCAATACAGTAAAAAACATTGATCAGATCAGTAAAAATCACCAAATGAATGATTTTTATGAGATCATATCTGTTCCCAGATTAGGAGGAAAAGCTACAGCAATTAAAAAATTATTAAAGAAAAGAAATATTCAGCATAACAATTTTATTTATGTAGGCGATGAGGTACGAGATATCATAGCAGCAAAAAAAGCTAATGTTAAAATTATCAGTGTTACCTGGGGTTATAATAGTAAAAATATCTTAAGTCATTATCAACCAGATGCAATAATTGAAAATCCAGATGACGGTTTTGAGATAATCTGTCAATTTTTCAATTTGTAAATCTCACATATCCAGCTCTTGTTTCATTTTAATATTTAAAACTAAACTAAAATGCACCAGCATCTAAAGGAAAATAAATGCTTTATCAAACAGAATTAGCAGATACTCAATTATTTTTAACTGATCAATGTTTCTATCTGGCCTTTAAGAAAAAAAAGCAGATATTAAGCTCCGCTATCTTAAATGGAGGTTTAAAATCTGGAAAACAAATGATCAATTTAAAGGTTGAAGAAAATTTTCAGGGAAAGAAAAAAAAATTTTCTCATCCTGCAGATACGATTGCCCACCATTGTACTCAATTAAGATTAACCGGCACAACAATTGGCATGATGACTTCTGCATCAATGCAGTCCTTTCAGCAGGCCACAATAACACAAAAAGGGATTACTGTTGTTTGCTTTTTAACTTCTGGTTTATCTAATGCCAGGAGAGCGGGGGACCCTGCTGACTGGCCTTATTTCTCTGCTACAGATTTATCTCCAGGTACGATTAATATTATTTTAGGAACCAATGCTCATTTGTCCTCTGCTGCGCTGGTTGAAGCAATCATGATTATCACAGAAACTAAAGTTGCTGTTCTGAATGAACTGGCAATAACCAGCCCTATTAGTGATAAATTAGCAACTGGCACAGGGACTGACTCAACTGCAATTTTTCATGGAAATGGATTAGATATCAGTTATTGCGGAAAACATGTATTACTAGGGGAAATGATTGCTAAATGCACAGCAAAAGCTTTAAAGGCATCCTTGGAATGGTATCAAAAAAGATAAAACACAGAGTACCAGTTATATGATTTTAAATTGAACAGTATAGGGGGAAATTTTCATCTTTTTTTATAGAAGTTTTTGATCAGCTCCATATTTTAATCCATTCATATAAATGGCTATCAACTCTCCTGTTTTTTTCAAATCATAAAGCAAGGGATCACTATTATCCTGAAGTTGTTTAAAACCAGCTCTTATTAATTTAAAATAATTATTCACTGTTTCATCAGTTAAATCAGGATGAATAAATCCCTCTTTTTTTCCTTGCTGAATAAATTTTTGCATGATCACAGCTATTCTTTCTATTAGATCTATTGTAACTACCCCTCCTAATTCACCATCATTACCAATTGTTGACTCTATAAACTGATTATTCGTCAATTCACTGATATCCTTTTTTAAAAGAATAATTCTTTTAAATTTTTCTGGAAAGGGCAAATCATTTTGAATAATTTTTTCAATGCTTTCAGTGGTTTGCAAAGCAAGATTTTTTAAAATTTCGGTTTGTAAATTTTCTTTATCTTTAAAATATTTATAAATTGTAACTCTGGATACTTTTGCTTTACTGGCAATTTCTTCTAAAGTCACTTTTTCAAACCCATATTTATCAAAAAGCTCTGAGGCACACCGTTGAATAATCCTCTTTTTAGCCTCTGTTCTCTTTTCATAACCAGTCAACCCTACTCTCCTTAAAAAACCAGCTATTTCGAATTATGTATAACAGTATATCATATTTTATTTAAATTAAAAATAATCCAATCGATAATGAGATCCTAAAAAATTTCAGTGCTCTTAGATTTTGCTTAATATTTCACTTAGATGTAAAAGCTGCCACAAATGACCAGCATTGTCATAGCAATACAGTTGATTATTAGGAATAATTTGTGAGAAATACTCACCTACTGCAGGTGGTGATGAAGTATCATCATTAGCCTGGAAGATAATCACCCTGGGCTGTATCTGTCTCAAATCAAATCCCCAATCATTAGCTTGCAAGATAACATCTCTAGCATACCCTTTCCAGGTTTTTTTATAACTATTTAAATAAATATCTTTCATAATTGCCTGAACTTCAGCCCTCTTAATCGCATCTTGATCAGGACCAGATAATTTATATGCCATTTTTTGTATAAATTTAACAGGACTTTTCCTTTGCCAGGAAATAAGCAATCTCATATTCAGGTTCATCAACCAGGGAAACCTGCGGGCAATTTTATAAACTATCCGATTAGTTGAAGAAATGGCTTCTGTTATTGACCCTACATTTGATGGACCAGCACTGCTGACAACAACTAACTGATCAACTTTATCTGGTATTTTGTATCCACAGGCCAGGGTATAGGGACCTCCTCCTGAAACCCCCAAAATTGTTACTTTATCAATCTGGAGATAACTTAATAATTCTTCAATATCATCCACATAATTTAAAAAAGTATTATCACTTTTATAATCTGAAGTACCATATCCCCTGCGGTCAACTGAAATAAATCGGTAATTTTCGCAAGCTTCTGTGAAACCAGGCAATTGATTCCAAAATAATGAGTGACCAGGTGTACCATGTAAAAGTAAAACTACTTTTCCTTGAGGATTCCCCTGGTCACAATAGGTCAACCTTCGACCATCCTTTAAATTAATTTCAAATTGTTTATTACTCATATTTTCTCCTTATTATTGACTCTCCAGATACTCTCAACTTTACTCTCTTTATGATTAGTATAGAAAAATTTTAAAACTTTGTCAAACATAATGTACATTTTATGTACATTATGTACATAATAATTCACAATAATCCTAATCTATCTGAAACGTTTTTCATTCAGCATCGTTTAATTCTAATGATGACAAATTTTTAAAAAATGATATTATAATTACAGGAGAAATATAATGTATACAAAAAAATCATTATTGATAATTTTTACGATCAATCAAATTATTCATTGGTTTATAATTGGTATATTTATTCCTATAATGTCATTATTTCAACTGCAAAAAGGCTTAAATTTGCTGCAAATTGGTATGACCTGTGCAATCTGGGCAGCTACAATTATTTTATTGGAACTCCCGACAGGAGGGCTGTCCGATACTATTGGTAGAAAAAAAGTATATCTTCTTTCTATGTTCATGAATTTCATCAGCGTTATCACTCTATTGTTTGCCTTTAATTTTTGGACTATTGGTTTGGGTATAGCCTTTTTAGCAGCCAGCCGTGCCCTTTCATCTGGATCTTTGGATGCCTGGTTTGTTGATGAATTTAATAAAGTTGGTCATCCGGACAACTTGCAAAAGGCTTTGGCAAAAGTAAATATTTTTGTTCCCATAGCTTTGGGAGTTTCAAATTTATTAGGCGGAATTATTCCTTCTACAATTGGACAGTTTGCTTCTAAAAATCAATATTTAGATATTTATTCTTCAAATTTTCTGGTAATGGGCTTATTGATACTAGCTCAAGTATTATTTACATCCGTCTTTATTAAAGAAACTTTACACCCTCATCAGCAGCAAGGCGTTGTTGCAGGTTTTAAAAAAGTTCCAGAAATAGTAAAAATCAGTATTAAATATGGATTATCCAGCCCGGTAATATTTTATCTCCTCCTTTCAGGTGTAGGATTTGCAATGGGTATGGTGAGTTTAGAGCAATACTGGCAGCCACAAGTAAAACAGATCATGACTATTAATTTTCAACCCTGGATTTTAGGGGTTATTGCTGCTTTAGGCTGTATATCAATGGGTACAATTGGCAGTGCTTTAAGTATACCTCTGTGTAAAAAATTTAAGAACAATTACCCTCTTATACTATTTTTTAACTATATGATTACAGGTTTTGTGTTTATCATATTAGCCTTTCAAACTAATATAGCAGGATTCATTATCCTTTACCTTACCTTATTCTCAAGTTGGGGTTTTTCCTCATCGCCTTTGATGGCTTTATTTAATCACCATGTACCTGAAGATAAACGCTCTACACTTTTATCCTTTCAATCTTTATCTCAACAACTTGGAGTTTTAATCAGTGGATTTTTTATGGGCTACTTATCACAATTTCATTCTATTTCTTTTGCCTGGTTAATCGGTGCTACAATCATTGGTTTATCGAGTTTATGTTTTCTAAAAATTTTAAATAAACTAAAAACAGCAGAATTAGGAAATGATTTTTACCAGGCATAATAATTTTGGACTTTTAAAAGTTACTCTTGAAATAATGGAATACCAATTGAGTTCCAATCTGCCTGGATACCTGCAGTTATCAATGGAAAAAAATTTCGATCCTTAATGGGAGGATTACCAGGTTACGGCAGCTTAGTTCTTCATTCTATTGATGCTATTCCACTTGCTAATACCAATGAGAAATTTATTGAAGGTCTGATTATTTTATTTGGTCCATGTTTTTATTAGTTCATCATAATCAATAGTTAGGGGCAACTCATCTGGTTTCTCCCATTTTGGAGATCCCGGTTGATTTAACCAGAACTCAGCAGGATTTTTTGAATTTAACTGGGGAGAATACTGCATTAATTTCATTTTAGACATTTGCATATCCATCATTTCAGCCAGATTATTCATCGATTCTGCCGGAGTAGTTTCACCATGAATGGCAGTAGCAATATTTCTCCACCATAATTGAGACAATATTGGATAATGGGGAACATTTGGACCAGAATCAGTCCATTGATTAACCATTGAAGATTTATAAAAAGTTAAAAGGCCACCAAAATGATCTTCGATTAAAGCCAGGTATTCAGAATTCACTGTGGATTTGCGAATCGGGGCTTTACCAACAATAAATTTTTTTAAGGAAACTGATTTGGAGATACAAAATTGAGCCCATAACCAGGCTGCTTTTCGAATATCCCCTTTTACACTATGTTTTAAGATAGTCCAGCTGCCGGCATCCTGATATCCAACTTTCATGCCTGATTCCCAGTATTTTCCATGAGGTGAGGGAGCAACTCTCCACAATGGTAATCCCTGATCATTGGTCACTTTACTATCTACTGATGTATATTCTTCTTGTGAGAGCCAGGTCGAATATTGAAAAATCATTTGTGCAATATTACCACCAGATGGATAAATCCCAGCTTCATCCCAGGTCATATTAATGGCCTCAGAGGGTGCATATTTCTTTAACCATTCAATATATTTAGTTAAAGCATAAACAGCAGCCGGACCATTCACCGCACCTCCCCTTTCCACTGAAGCACCGACAGGTATTTTATTAATGACCCGAATTCCCCATTCATCAACTGGTAAACCATTGGGCAAACCTTTGTCTCCCACACCAGCTAT
Source organism: Spirochaetota bacterium (assembly GCA_022361115.1). Taxonomy (GTDB): domain Bacteria; phylum Spirochaetota; class GWE2-31-10; order GWE2-31-10; family GWE2-31-10; genus JAKSBL01. The sequence continues at coordinate 19,024 of JAKSBL010000491.1, forward strand.
AGAAAGCCAGGCATCGGTAAAACGCCAGCCTAAGGAAGGTGATTTCTTTCCATAATCCATATGGCCATAAACTTTTACTCCATCAATAGTCTTGCCTGTAAAAAATTCAGCAATATCCTCATAGGCTGACCAGTTAAGCGGCACACCCAGTTCATACCCATATTGTGTTTTAAATTCTTTTTGAATCTCAGGATTGGTAAACCAATCATACCGAAACCAGTAAAGATTAACAAACTGTTGATCAGGTATTTGTAATTGATTACCATCATAGTCCTGTCCAAATTCAAGGTTTAAAAAATCCTCCAAGTCTAAGTAGGGATTGGTTACATCCTTGCCTTCTTCTGTAATATATTCACTTAAATTAAGAGCACTATCTGCCCGCAAATGGGTTCCAATCATATCCGCATCATTGACATAAATATCATAAATACGCCTTTTTGAAATCATTTGCTGTAATATTTTATCAACGACTTCACCCTCACTCAAAATTTCATGTGTCACTTCAATACCAGTTATCTCGGTAAATGCCTGAGTTAAGACTTCAGACTCCCATCTATGAGTACGGATGTCTTCTGCAACTGATTTCAGTTGAAAATTTTCTAAATTAAGAGCTTGAGCAGCTTGAGCAAACCATTTCAATTCTTTGATTTGTTCTTCCTGTGCAATAGCAGAAGGTTGAAAATTATCAGCCCATTTTTCAATGGTTTTCATTTTTTCTTTTGATATACGATTACCACAACCAGAGAGAAATAGAATGAGAAAGAAAAAAATTACTATTTGAAAGGCAAAATGCAACAGATTTTTTCTGTTCATGATGATCTCCATGATTATGTATGGGCTCTTTTCTTATCATACAAAAATAGTTAAGAAATGAAAACAAAAATAACTGATATATAAAATCACGAAATTGATTTTAAATTTACCTGGTAAAAACAGCGAATAAATTAATAAACCAATAGTTATGGCTAAAAAATTAATCCCTTTGTTTTATTGGTTAAATATTATATAATAAAAACCTAAATTAAAACTAAGTTCATTTTTCTTAGAGGTTCTTGCAGAATTGATAATTACTCTTTGGTGTTGGCAAAAATATCATTTATATAGTACTTTCAAATAACGATTAATATAATAAGGTTATTTTTACCAACACCTCTATAATAACTAATGAAAATTAAAGACAAACTCCATTATGCCTTCATTATTCTCATATCCACGGTTTTACTGACAACCGGTTTATTTATTATGATAATAACTCAAAACCGGATTTCCAAACGGGTTGAAAAAGATCTCGCACAAACCTCATATTTAATATACAAAATTGTGAAAAATGTTTTTGATCTTAATAAGAAAACCTTATTAAGTAATCTCTATTTATTAGATTTTTATGTAAAAGATATTCAGATTGATCCCAATACCTTGATTCAATCTGATGCTGAACATTATATTACCCGACTGACTGATTTTGTGACTATCCCCTCCCTGATTGTTAATAACAAGCCAATCTTTGAGGATTCTGTTTTAGTTGATGATGTAGCCAGAATTACAGGTGGTAATGTGAGTATTCTCCAACTGATCCCCCAGGGATTACTACGAGTATCTACAAACATGATGCGGACGGATGGAACTCGGGCAACTCAGGTATATATACCCAGACAACATGAAATTGTACAAACCCTTCAAATGGGTAGAATTTATATCGACAAAGCATTTCATATGAGCCAGTGGCACATTGTAGCATACAAACCCATTTTTTATAATAATGAAGTAGTAGGGGCAATTCATGTAGGGATCAAACCCGACATTAATGATTTAAAAAAACATATTCTGGATATTGAGATTGGTGAAACCGGACATCCATTTGTAGTTGATACAGAAGGTATCCTCATCATTGCTGCCAAAGAAGAAAATGAAAATGTATACCATCTCCCGTATATTCGTAAGATGATTATAGAAAAAAAAGATGGCAAAGTAACTTATATTGATAAAAATGAAGGGCCCAAAAAAGGCAAAAAGATTATTATTTATTATAAATATATGTCTGAAATGGATTGGATTATTGCTTCTGGATCTTATAGTCATGAATTTTATGGTGAACTGGAAGCTATTTCTCAAGTAATTATTATTTCCATTGTCATTGCTATTTTAGTTGCTATACTGATTTCTTTTAAAGTTTCTGATAATTTAACCCGGCCTATCAATTTCTTAACAGACAGTATGAATGAGATAAAAGTGATGGAATACAATTTTAGTGATTTTACTGCCATTGATTTAATCAAAGACCGGATAAAATCCGCCCAATTTACAGAGGACGAAATTGGCCTGATGACCAATACCTTCTATAAGATGCTGGATGAACTGGAAGAGGCTCAAAAAAAACTGATTTCAAAACACCGTATGTACCAGGAAATGGAAATTGCCAAAAAAATACAAACATTGCTTTTACCTGAAATCAAAAAATTACCTGGTTTTGAAATTTCTGCCAATATGTCTCCAGCCGAGGAAATCGGTGGAGATTATTATGATTATTCAATTGGCCCTAACAATCAAATATGGTATGCAATTGGTGATGTTTGTGGTCATGGTATTTTAGCTGGATTAATTATGATGATGGCTCAATCTTCTATTAATTCCATTATTAAGGCTATTCCTGATATTACTCCCCTTGAGCTGGTGAACATGGTTAATAATTTCCTGGTGGAAAATATTAGAAGTCGAATGAAAATGACCCACTTTATGTCCTTAGCCATTTTAGTCAGTACAGCAGAAGGGAAATTTTATTATGCTGGTAAACATGAGAGCTTTATTGTCTATCGAAAACAAAAAAGAAAGTGTGAGTTAATCCATACAGAGGGGGTTTGGGTTGGGATTAAATCAGAAGTAGAAAAAACCTTTCGTAATAAATCTTTTTTCTTAGACACAGGAGATATTCTCCTTCTTTATACTGATGGTTTAATTGAAGCAAAAGATAAGAATGACGACTTATATGGCCCGGAAAGAGTTATGGAACTCATCCAAAAAAATTCACAAATGTCTGCTAATGATTTGATTGAAATGATTATGAAAGATGTGAGAAATTTTATGCAAACTCAAATGGATGACATTACACTCTTTTTGATCAGAAAAAGCTAATCCTTTGCAATTTCATAATTAGAAAGAAGTTTAATAAACTCCACTCGGCTACTAATCCTGCATTTTTTAAGAATATTTTTTACATGCGTTTTAACGGTTTCATAGGAAATAAACAGTTCATCACTAATCTCTTTATTCGTTAACCCTTTTAATATGCAGCGAGCCACATCCAATTCTCTTTCAGAAAAGTTATACTCTGCACAAATTTGATCAAAAGTTTTAATATCTTTATCTGTTTCATTATCAAAAGAAAATATTTTATCAATTTGATTCTGTATTTTATTGAATTCCATGGCTTTTTTGGCTTCTCGAAAATGAATAATTGATTCAATTTTTCTAAATAAATCTTCCACATCAAATGATTTACAAACAAAATCCTTTGTCTCTTCATCTGGAACAAAAGCGTTAGAGGATTGCTGGTCATCAAATTCTTTCACAAAGGAAGGAAATTTATCCATTTGTGATTCATCGCTTTCATCTTCAAATAATTTCATCTGGCTCATTCCCTCCAGCATAATATAGGAAAAAATCACCTCTGGATTAGGAATGGATTTCAAAGAATTGAGCATGTCTTTACGGTAAAGGACATAAAATTCATCTTTTTTTTGAATAATCATATTAATAATTTCAGACAGTTGCTCATAACTATTATCAATGATATTTTTTTGTGAAATATTTGCAGTTGCTAATTCATAAGCGGGTTGACTGATTTGTAAATCAGTAGCTTGATAATGATTTAAAACAGGATATGCTGTTCCCATGGTATTTTTCATCAGTTCAACAGCAATTTTTGTCCCCTTACCTTCATTACTGTCTATGCTAATCTCTCCCCCCAAAGAGTCAACGATATTTTTTAAGATAAATAATCCCATACCTTTGGATTTTTTCTCTTTCTCTTCTGCCACCACCGGGAAGTTTGGTAAAAATATTGTTTTTAAATGCTCTTTTGAAATGCCCACACCATTATCTTTTACAGAAAAAATGATCTTTTTTGGTGCAGTTTTAAGGCTAATATTAATTTCTCCGCCTTCAGGAGTATATTTCAAAGCATTATCGATCATATTAGTAACAATCTGATCAAAAGCATGAGGATCGGCTTTCAGTATAATATCAGAATCAATATCCCTTTTTAGTGTAATATTTTTAAAGTTTGCTTTTTCCTGATAAAATGCTGATTTGCTGATCAAAAAAGTAGAAACATTAAACTGCTGATCATGGTTAAATATAATATTATGTTCCTGCCTTTGAGCATTTAAAAAGTTTAAAATGATCTGAGAGAGTTTTTGATTATTGTTTTTTAAAAAAGTGATATTTTTGGTGAGATTAGGTTCTTGAATATAGTCATCCAGATTATCATGAATACGGGATAATTTTTCTTTAATTTCCAATGCTAATTTATAAAAAAAAATGGTTTGCTGTTGTTTTAACCTTTTCATATCTTTTTGAGACTGATGGTAACTATCTAAAACTGCTACCATAATCCTGTCAAAAACCAAAGAAATGGAAGCGAGTGTGAAAAAGGAAACTAAAATCCGCAATTTTAATTCTTCTGAATAGATACTGACTGGATAAACAGGCTGAAAAAGAAAAGCTAGTAAAAAAATAAAAAAAACTGAGTTTAAATAAAGACCCATTCGAAAACCTAGTGAAAATACTGTTATGACAGACCAGGGAAGTATCCAGATTAGTCCTGTTTCTTGTGCATCCACGGTAACTACTAAATAACAGCAAAGAGAAGTTAAAATTAAAATAAAAAACAAATCAGCAGGAAAAGCCTTTTTCTTTAAACGGATATAAAAAAGAATGATAGAAAATAAAGAAACAGCCACCACTTCAATGATGGCTGTTACAAATTTCATTCTACTCAGATCTGTGTAAAAGGATTGGAAAAGATTTCTTAAACCTAGATATAAAAAAACCAAAATACAAATCGTAATTATAATATTGAGTAGAATTAACCGTATTCTTTTTTTTAAGGGATAATGATCATATGTCCCACTGGTGATAATATTATAAATAAAGGAATTAAAATTAAAAATTTTTCTCATTTCCCTTTTTTCGCCTAATATTTTGTCTTTTTATAAAGAAGTAATAGATTATAGCATAATATACCCATCTGTCATCTAAAAAAGCTGGTTTTTGGGTAACAAATGGCTGAGTTTTATGAGCTTTTTTCTTCCATACTTCTAGTGGCAATAAGATCAATGCCTGTATTGCAAATATTTTTTAAAATCACATCACCGATCTTTACTGGTGCTTTAACTTCTACCTGATTTATTGCCTGCATACATTTAAAAATTAATTCTTTGGGAATCACCTCTTTGGTTCTAACTGGCAGTCGATTTAAAAAACCATTTTGAAGTTTAACTGTAGTTGGTAACATTCGTGTCGGAAAAGTTAATTCTTTCTTAGCATAAGCAATTCCCCTTTTACACTGGTTACCCTCTATTTGAATATTTTCTATATCATTATCCTTTAATTCAACATTGAGCCGACATCCCATTGGGCAAACAATACATATCAATTCTTGATCATTCATTGATGACCTCCTTTATTCTACTTCAACTGATAATTCATGAAAATTATTCCCCCGTATTAAGGCAGAATCTATGGTCAGGTGCTGCATTTCACCTGGTGCAACATACCTTTTTTTAAACGATTTCAATGGCTTACCATCGGCTTTAACCACCAGATTAATATCACGATAAACATTTTTAACCCGCATAAAAAGTTCAACATCGCTTTGCAAATTTTTCTCTCTTAATACTTGAGAAATGACATAATTAATACCATGCCTCCCTTTTGTCCGAATAACCGGTGTTTCAATCTCTTTCTGTTTTTCATTTTTTATGTAATTAGCAGCAAAATACCCGGCCTTTTGACTTTCTCTGGTAACAAAATCAACTAGATCATGAACATGAACCACATTGCCACAGGCAAAAATTCCTGGAACAGTTGTTTCCATTGCTTCATTAACAATAGGTCCACTAGTGAGTTTATCTATTTTAATTCCTGCCTTGCTAGACAATTCATTTTCTGGAATTAAACCGACAGATAACAAAAGTGTATCACAGTCATAATGAATTTCTGTGCCTGGGATTGGTTGTCGATTTTCATCAACTTCTGAAACAATCACTCCCTCCAATCGTTCTTGCCCAAAAATTTTTGTAACTGTGTGACTGAGCAGTAATGGTATATCAAAATCATTGAGACACTGAACAATATTTCTGGTCAATCCACTGGAGAAAGGCATAATTTCTGCCACAGCATGAACTTTAGCACCTTCCAAAGTCATTCTTCTGGCCATAATCAGCCCAATATCACCAGAGCCCAAAATGACCACATTTTTACCTACCATGTAACCTTCCATATTGATAAATCGCTGAGCCGTTCCAGCAGAAAAAATCCCCGCAGGCCGGGTACCTGGGATTGCTAATGCTCCACAAGCTCTTTCACGGCATCCCATTGCTAAAATAACCGCCTTTGCTTCTAGTTTTACCATTCCCATTTTTCGATTGATGGCTTTGATTGTTTTGTCTGCTGTTAAATCAATGACCATTGTGTCTAACCAGTACTCAATTCCTAAATCTTGCAGTTCATTGATAAATCTTTCTGCATATTCCGGGCCAGTTAATTCTTCCTTAAATATATGTAAGCCAAATCCATTATGGATACACTGTTGAAGTATTCCGCCTAATTCTCTGTCTCTTTCTAATACCAAAATACTACTAATTCCATTTTTTTTTGCTTCTATTGCAGCAGCTAAACCAGCAGGTCCGCCACCAATAACAATTAATTCATATTTTTTCATATGGCCTCCTTAATTTAAGCTTTGGTTTTTCCAGTCAAAACCACTGATTTGACACCTTCTTTTCTGACTTCTTCTATATCAATAGCCAGCTCTCTGGCTAAAATTTCCATAACCCGTGGAGAACAGAATCCACCCTGACAACGGCCAGCTCCGGGGCGTACTCTTCTTTTAATACCATTTAAGGTTCTGCCTCCAGCTTTTCGATGGATTGCATCAATAATTTCTCCTTCAGAAATCATTTCACAGCGACAGATAATGTTGGCATAACGGGGTTCTTTTTTAATCATTGCTGATTTTTGCTCATCAGTTAATTTTTCCATTTTAACGCGAGGTTTTCTGACTGGATTAAAATCAGATTTAGTTTTTAACTGGCCTTTTATTTTCTTAACTATATCAACAACTTCAAAGGCAATGGCAGGTGCTGATGAAAGGCCAGGTGATTTAATACCTGCTACATTGACAAAACCTTTGACTTTTGATTCTTCAATGATAAAATCACCTGTTGAAGGCTCGGCCCGCAAACCAGTAAAAGTAGTTATGGTTTGATGATAGGGTATATCAGCAATTAGCTTACTAGCCATTGATCGAACTAATTGTAAACGCTTTGCAGTGGTTTCTACTGCTTCTCTTTCTTTTTCTGCCAGATCTTCTGCATCTGGACCGATGAGAATATTTCCATCAACCGTTGGAGTCACCAAGGTCCCTTTTCCCAGTTTAGTTGGGCAAGGAAAAATAACAGAATTAACCAGACCTTTGGCAGTTTTATCCAAGAGAAAATATTGTCCTCGTCGGGGATGAATCACAAACCCAGGCTCTGGAGTAATCATTTGATAGACTTTATCAGAATGGACTCCGGCACAATTGATAACAATTTTTGCCTGTATCTTTTCAGCCTCTGAACAGATAACAAAAGAATCACCCTCTTTGGTTATTTCTTTTACTTCAAAATTAAGTTTTAATTCCGCACCATTTTCTAAGGCATTTTCAGTATATGCGACAGCCAATTCCCAGGGTTCTGTAATTCCAGCACTAGGAGCAAGTAAAGCTGCTTTAATTTCTTCGGAAAGATTAGGTTCTTTTTTTCTAATCTCATGAGCAGAGATGATTTGTAAATCAGGGATTCCTAGCTTTTTTCCATTTTCCAAAAGATGCTGTAATGTATGAATTTCTTCCTGTGTAAAAGCACAAACCAGTGAACCAACTCTCATAAATGGGACAGATAATTCCTGACAAACCCGGGAGTACATCCGATTCCCTAAGGCGTTGAGTCGTCCTTTTTTACTAGTATGACTGGCATCATACCCAGCATGAACAATGGCACTATTGGCTTTGGTAGCACCAGTTGCTATATCATTATTTTTTTCTAATAATATTATATTTAAATCATAACGGCTTAATTCTCGAGTAATAGCGCTTCCTATTACTCCAGCACCAATGACAGCTATATCAAACATCTTTTTCTCCTCTTCTCTTACTAGAGAAAGTCATTTTCATCCTATCCGGATATAGATTTTGTAATCACTTTAGCAAATGGATATGTTCAAAATGACTCTCTCTCCTCCTGTCATCTGGTACTTAACTTACCGAACAAAATCCTTTTTTTAAAAAGTTTTTGATCATGTTAAAAAAATCATGGAGAGAAGATATCTCCCCTCCATGATTAAAGAAGGGTGTAATATTTTAATTAGCCCAGGATCTAGCTCTTTCTACAGCTTTTTTCCAGCCTGAGTAATCTTTTTCTCTTGCTTCGTGAGAATACTTACTATTGAAATTTCTTTCCATGTTCCAGTTATTTTTAATATCATCTTTTGAAGTCCAGAAACCTACAGCCAGACCTGCTAAATAAGCAGCACCTAAAGCCGTTGTTTCAATAACAGCTGGTCTTTGTACTTCTACTCCAAGGATATCAGATTGGAACTGCATCAAGAAGTTATTAGCACTTGCACCACCATCCACTTTAAAAGTAGTTAAATTAATACCTGAATCATCTTTCATTGCTTCCACAACATCTCTAGTTTGGTAAGCAATAGACTGGAGAGTCGCACGGGTAATATGGTTTTTATTAACACCTCGGGTTAAACCAACAATTGCACCACGTGCATACATATCCCAATAGGGGGCACCTAATCCGGCAAAAGCAGGAACGACATAAACACCATTGGTATCTTCAACTTTTTGTGCATAATATTCGCTATCTGAAGCATCTGCAACCATTTTTAATTCATCACGTAACCACTGAATGGAAGCACCAGCAATAAAGATAGAACCTTCCAATGCATATTCTACTTTTCCATCTAATCCCCAGGCAATAGTCGTGATTAACCCATTTTTAGATGGAATCATTTTTTCACCTGTATTCATCAGAACAAAACAGCCTGTTCCGTAGGTATTTTTAGCCATACCAATATCAAAACAAGCCTGGCCAAAGAGAGCTGCTTGTTGATCACCAGCAATACCTGCAATTGGAATTTCCACACCACCAAACAGAGAGCTTTCTGTTTTACCATATATATGAGAAGATGGTTTAACCTCAGGCAGCATGGATTGAGGAATACCGAGGGTATTACAAATATATTCATCCCATTTTAGATCTTTAATATTGTAAAGCATGGTTCGGGAAGCATTGGTATAATCTGTTACAAATACTTTGCCTTTAGTCAGGTTATAGATTAACCAGGTATCAATATTACCCATTGCTAATTCACCATTATTGGCTTTTTCCCGAACACCCTCAACATTATCTAAAATCCATTTTACTTTTGTTCCGGAAAAATATGCATCAATTACTAAACCGGTATTTTCTCTAACATAAGATTCTAAACCCTGTCTTTTTAAATCATCACAAATACCTGCAGTTCTTCTACATTGCCAAACAATAGCGTTATGAACAGGGGTTCCGGTTTTTTTATCCCAAACAACTACTGTTTCCCTTTGGTTAGTTATCCCAATTGAAGCAATTTCTTCTGGCTTTGTATTAGCTTTTTGTAATACTTCTCGAGCTACACTTAATTGTGTGTTCCAGATTTCAATTGGATCATGCTCAACCCAACCGGCTTTTGGGTAGTATTGAGTAAACTCTTTCTGAGCTACATTTATGATTTCACCACCTTTATTGAATAAAATGGCTCTTGAACTGGTTGTTCCTTGATCTAACGCTAAAACGTATTTTTTTTCCATATAAATCTCCTATTTTATTTCTATCAAGATATACAATTTATCTTATTCACTTAAAAAACTAGTGGAATCGCACTATATATTCCTACTGTAGCAAATAATATTGATATTGAAGTCATAGTTGCAATGGCACCAGCTGGCGGATCAATATGAGTATCCCCCCAGATATTAAATAACCTTGCGTACAGCTCACCAATCAATGCACCTCCAATACCAAAAATTGCTCCCCAGAGAATACTGCCACCACTAGCAACAGTAGCTACAGCAGCCGGCAAAGTAATATGATGTGTAACTGGAACTTTTGTACCAAACTGGATAAATACTAAACTGGCAGCTGAGATACCAAATCCTAAAACCATCCCGCCATTAGGTACGCTAACTGCTAAATAAGAACCAAAGAGTCCGGCTCCGAGACCAATTACTAACACCTGTAATAAACTACTCTGCCAGGGAACCCAGCAATAGGAACTACTAGGTGAAAAACGGGATTCACCAGCAGGTACTTTTCCAAGTAAACCTGTACTACTAAACAGAACCCGTGATAACATTCCAGATAAGAAAACAGTTAAAGCAACTGTATCTGTCCAACCACCTGGCATTGCTAACAATATGTTTAATACATAACCAAGAACTCCAAAAATACCACCAATTAATAATACATCAAAGCTATTGGCTCCCATCATGGCCAAATTTACACTTCTTCCACTTTCACCTTCGCCAAGTTTATTTCTTTTAGCAGCAAATGCTGTAGCAGCAACACCAGCAGCAAATCCACCCACATGAGGGCCCCAGGCACCAAAAGCAACTGTACTGGTAAAATCTCCATTACCGGTTGCTACATTAATTGCTACACCTGCTATAACAAGAAAACCTACGAATATAAACGCTGTTTGCGCACCAATTGCCGCACCAAAAACACCACTGGCAAATGCCAGTAAAAAACCAGTTAAACTAAACATCTTTCAACTCCTTCAATTATTTTTGTCACTTTTTTTAATTTTTTGGATCACATTTTTTTTGCATTAAGTCATAACAAACCCCCTTTTCTCTGCAAAACAAGAATATTCGGCTAGCATAAATATTTCTTTAAAAAGAAATCTGCAATAATCAGAACCAAAAACCAGTTAATCCATTTTTGTCCCTTTTGATAAATTTTAATCGAAGAAACTGTCATTCTTTTAAACAGCTTCTGGGAACCATAATGAGTTTCTAATGCACCGGTAATCTTCATAAGCAAACTCCTTTTTTTGAAGGACAGCTCCCTTAAATGGAGTTGTCCTTCCGATTTTATTTAAAAAAAAGAGAGTCATTATAAACACTTGTCTACCCACTTTGGATAGCACTTAGTTTATAATGGCTCTCTTTTCTCTTGCCATTTTTTCTGTTACTAAGTTTACATATAAACTAGTTAATTATTATGTCTTTTATTTATGAGTTCCTGGCAAAAATGCAACGAATTATGGCAAAAGTGAGTTTTTTTGCCAATAGAGATATAAAACCTTCAATTTTTAGCATTTTTGCAAAGGCCTCTTATACTAATCATTTTTAAAAACATCTATTTTAAAATCTAAATCTTACAATTAAACACTTTGTTTCAAACAATTTAGATTATCAGGCTGAATTGTTTGATTAAATATCCATAACCATTCATTGCTGGTAGATATTCCAATTGCTCCAGAATTAATACTATTATCAATATCTACCTTATCCTTTATTAATCCACCAGTTATGATCGGTTTATTTATTTTTGTAGATACATATTGGGTTATTCTGGGCATGATACCAGGTAATATTTCTACAGCATTAGCTACCTTAACAGATTGAATTCCTGATTCTAAATTGAGAGAATCCAATAAAAACAATCTTTGAATCGTAAATATCCCTTTTTCTTTGGCAAATTTAATCAGTTTTGGTTTAGTTGAGATAACTCCATCTGGATGAAAATTTTGAATAAAAAAGTTCAAACCTGTTGTATCTTTAGAAAATCCACCAATCAGGTCAAAATGTACATATACCATTTTATGTGCATCTTTTAGTTGATTAATAATAGATGTTAAATTAAAAATATTCCCGATTAAAACAAAAACATTTTTCGCTTTTGAAGCAATGACAGTATCAAGTTTTTTAATATTATTTAAAGCCGCTATAACAGGATACTCTTCTAAGTTATCTATTAAAAAATCATGATAATTTTTCATTGCATTCATCCTAATCCGTTTTTGTTAACTTTTGTTAACTACACTTTTGTTATAAATTAATTCAGGAAATAATCAATAGCTCATCCAGGTGATTTTTTATCCCTCACCAGGGTGAAAATGGGGTTGGAAAGGCCTTTTTAACCGTTTTTTCTGCAAAGCTTAAGAAAAAAACGGATAAGAATGATGAATTTTTAGTTTTTTATTAAAACAAATAAAACCGGAGAAACTTTGCGACTATTAGGAAAATGATATTGAATAACTTTAACTTGTCTCTCATCCAGCTGATTTACTTTTGTCAATATTGCCTGGTATTCTTCCTCTCCTCCAGGATGGCTTCGATAAGCAATAACTGTAATCATTCCGCCTGGCTTTAAAGCCAGTAATGACTTCTCCAATGCTTGAATTGAAGATTGCTTTTGAGTAACGATTGAACTATTTTTTCCAGGTAAATAACCGAGATTAAACATAACCGCTTTTACTGGTTTAATGGTGTATTGGTCCAGGCAGGTATGAGATTTTTCAACTAACTTTACCTGATGATAATTTTTTTCTGCAAGAAATTTTTGTGTATGATTTAATGCAGCACTCTGAACATCAAAACCTAAAACCTCTCCGGATGATCCGACTTGTTCAGCTAAAAAAAGTGTATCATTACCATTGCCGACTGTTGCATCAATAACAAAATCTCCAGGTTGAATAACAGTTGAAATAAAAAATTGTGCCATTGCAGTTAAGCTTGCCGGTTGTATAAACATATTTAATTCCTAAAATTCCACAATTTCATGTTTTAAAATGAACTAAAAATAGTCAACAATCACTTTTTCCCAAAGTATTTCTCTGAATGAGTATATCATTTTTTTTATTTATAAAATTGTTTTAAGGAAAAATTGACTTTTTTATTTTGATAGTTTTAAATAAAAAATATGAACAAAAAACAAAAAACCAAAGCACAAAAAATCGCAGCATTTGAGGGTTGGCTTTCGATTTTTATCAATATCATCCTTTTTATTTTAAAATACACAGCCGGAATTTTGACCCATTCTGTTTCCATCATTGCTGATGCCTGGCATACTCTCTCTGATTCATTTACTTCGATTGTAGTTTTGGTCAGTATTAAAATGTCAGGTCAACCAGCTGATCAGGAACACCCCTTTGGTCATGGTCGAGTTGAGCTAATTGCTTCAATTATGATTGGAACTATTTTAGGAATGGTGGGTTTCAATTTTTTATTTGAATCCATTTCAAAACTAATGGATCATCAACCAGCTAGTTTTAATAAAATCGCAATCATTGTCTTTATTATTTCCACTATACTGAAAGAGATCATTGCCAGCTTTTCAATCTGGGCAGGAAAAAAGTATCAATTAAATATCTTAAAAGCTGATGGTTGGCATCACAGGAGCGATGCTATAGCTTCATTTGTAATACTCATTGCGATCATATTAGGCCGAAATTTCTGGTGGATTGACGGGGTATTTGGAATATTGGTTTCCTTGTTGATTTTATTTGCAGCCTATGAAATTGTGAAAGAAGGAGCACAACCATTAATGGGAGAAAAACCAGATTTAAAATTGATCACTAAAATTAAAGAAATAGCCTTTGCAACAGCAGGCAATCAAATAGACCTTCACCATATACACATGCACCGCTATGGTGCTCATATTGAGTTGACATTTCATATTAAGCTAACAAAAAATTTATCTTTAGAAAATGCACACTCCATTGCCAATGAAATTGAGGATAATCTAAGAAAACAGCTCAACATAGAAGCAACTATCCATGTTGAACCCAAATTATACAATTAAAAGAGGAAAGATATGCCATATTTATCAATAAACAATCATCAAGTCTATTATACAGATCAAGGTAAAGGTGAAACCCTCATCCTTTTGCACAATGGGTTTTATTCAGCAAAAACCTGGACAAATATCATATCCCGGCTTTCACAAAATTACCGGATCATTGCTTATGATCGATATGGTTATG
>JAKSBL010000722.1 GCA_022361115.1 Spirochaetota bacterium
AAGCTTTGTAGATTTAAAAATATATATTTCGCCTGCTTACAAAGAATCATCAGATTAAGAGTATCAAAGAACAATTTTATTCACGTAAGATAAATTTATGTGAGTCTCTTGTTCTTTTTTTTATTGGAAAAAAGACTTCTTCTTTAACTTTTTCCCATTCATTTTTTAATATAACCTGGGTTTCAATTAATATATCTTCTGTAATGTTTAAAACATCATCGGATTTTTTTACAAGTAATGATGATTCAAGATCTTTTAAGAGCAAGATCAATTTTTGGTTTTCTAAAAGATTCAGCCTTAATATTAATATATTGATTTTTTTTATTATTTCTTTTTCATGATCTTTTACAACAAACCGATCATTTTTTTCATTTTCAGATTCTTAAATTATATCTTCTGAAGCAAATTGTTTCATTGAAGAAATCATATCAGCCGTGTCATCTCTGATTTTATCTAACCATAATATCCTTTGGGATGTAATTACATCAATATATTTGCTTGTTTTTGCAAATTTATTAGATGATCTAGTTGCTAAGAAGGAAAAAATTGATGCCGATAAAACACCAATTAAAGTAATTATGCTAACAATAATCTGAACTATTTCCATTTTAAAATCTTTCAATTTAGTAAAGTAGATGAAATTTGTGAATACCATTGGTTCACTTCCGTAAAATATCATTTACGGAAGTGAAAATTATTTTTTGCTGATCCTTATTTAATTATTTTAATTGTTTCCAGCCTTTTACTTTCAAGTCATTTCTATTAGTTCCCTCAAAATCTACTCGCCATGAAAAATTTATATTTCCTCGACTATTTCTAAAAGCACCATAAAAACATTTTAATTTCATAATTTTACCATTAAAGCTTTCTTGTGTATCACCTGGTTTTCCAAGAATGAATTCAACAAGATCATATGGCATATCAGTAGATATTGCTTTTGATTGTTTATATTTAGTTCTGATTTCATTTTCAAATTCAGGATATTCTTTAATCTTATCCTCGATTATTTTTTTTCTTTTTTTTGTTAAATTCACTTGATAAAAAACAACCCCAGCTACTATTGCAATTGTTAGTCCAAAAAAGATTAATACATACCCATAGTCTATATCTGAATCGCTTGTTGTATCATTAGAAGTAGCAACAAGACTAAAAGATATTGTTATAATTAGGATACAAATAATTAAGTATACTTTTTTCATTTTCATAACTCCATTTAATAGTTTTACCGTATAGTAAATGATTTTAAACATTATATCTATAAGGGTTTTCCCTGGTATTTTCCCTTGTATTAGAGTAATTTTAGGGTGGGTAGCTAGTGGAAAGAAGAAAAAATGAAGTCAAATCAGTCGGCATAATACCGGTTGTACTAAACCGCTTTGCGGTGGCTTTTATTTTCATTTCAAATATTTTCTTTAAAAATACAATTCTTCGTGTTAGCTATAGTGCCTGTCATTTATTTTCAATATAATTTTTTCAGAAACAAATATTTTGGAGGAATTATGAAAACATTTGAAGAAATTATGAAAAAAGAAATAATTATTCGCGGTTTGAGCCAACGAACTCAGGAAATTTATCTTCGTCAGATGAGAAAGTTCATTCAGCATATAAAGAAATCACCTGATGAAGTTACTTTGGAGGATATAAATAATTATCAATACTATCTTAAGGACAAAGGGATTAAATGGAATAGTTACAATCAGTCTGTATGTGCAATAAGATTCTTCTATCTCAATACCATAAAAAGGGACTGGAGTATTAATCATATTCCATACAGCAGGAGAAAGAAAAAACTGCCTATCGTATTGAGCAAACAAGATATAATAGATTTATATAAAACAATTACCTATCCAAAGCATAAGGCAATGTTCCTGACACTTTATTCTACCGGAGTTAGAGTTTCAGAAATAGTTAATCTTAAAATATCTGATATTGACAGTAAAAGAATGATGATTCGGATTGATCAGGGAAAAGGTAACAAAGATAGGTATGTGGTATTGTCTCCCAAATTATTAGTGTCTTTAAGAAAATACTGGAAATCAATGAAAGTAAAACCAACAAAATGGCTGTTTCCCGGTGCTAACATTGAAAAAAAAATGTGCAGAAAGTCAGTTCATACATTTGTCAAAAAAATACAAAAAAAATCCGGTATAAAAAAATCCATTCATCCTCATATTTTTCGACACAGTTTTGCCACCCATCTTCTGGAAGCAGGTGTTGATATCAAAAGAATACAAATACTAATGGGTCATCGAAACATACAAACAACATCCGTTTATTTTCATGTGGCAGAAGACTATACTTCAAAAGTAAAAACTCCGCTGGATATAATAAATATAAATTATTAAAAAGTGGATAAAATCTCTACATTCGCTCACAAAAATAAACAATTAAATAATGTTTCAAAACCAGAACTGGCTGATATTCTCAGAGGAACAATAAGCAGATTGCCCAAACTACCGCAAAGTTACTGGAAAGTAATTAATGATATTACCGCATGCAGAACTTCCAGACTCGGCGGTCATATTCTAAAATGTGAACATTGTGGTCATCAGGTAAATTTATACAATTCCTGCAGAAACAGGCATTGTCCAAAATGTCAAACTTTGGCCAAAGCCAGATGGCTTGAAAAAAGAATGAAAGAACTGTTGCCGGTTAATTATTATCATATAGTCTTTACTTTACCTGATCTATTAAACCCGATAAGTTTGGTAAATAAAAAGCTTGTATATAACTTGCTTTTTAAATGTGTCAAAGAAACACTTCTCGAAGCTGCTGGAAATCCTAAAAATCTCGGAGCTGATATAGGTTTTTTGACTATTCTTCATACTTGGGGACAAAACCTGCAATTTCATCCTCACATTCATTGTGTTGTTCCAGCCGGAGGATTACATAACAATAAATGGATGCATCCTAAAAATAATGATTTCTTCATCTCGGTTAAAATACTATCAAAACTATTCAGAGGAAAATTTCTTGCATATTTAAAAAAAAATTATCAGGAAAAGAAAATATCATTTCATGGAAAAGTGTGCAGTCAATTAGAGAAAGATTTTAACCACTTGATAGATCAATTGTATAAAAAAAATTGGGTTGTATATGCGAAAAAACCCTTTGGTGGACCTGAAAAAGTTCTCAATTACCTGGGAAGATACACTCATAGAATCGCTATTTCAAATAATAGGATTATTTCTTACCAAAACAAAAATGTAACCTTTTACTGGAAAGATTATAAGGATAATAACAAAAGAAAGATAATGTTGCTTTCTGATACAGAATTTATCCGGAGATTTCTACTTCATATACTGCCGGAAAACTTTGTTCGCATTAGAAGCTTTGGTTTTTTGTCAAATAAATCAAAGAAGAAAAAACTATCATTATGTAGAAAATTATTAAAAGTAAAAGTTGATAAAGCTGAAAAATTAAATTGGCAAGAATTATGTCTAAAACTTACTGGAATTGATCCTGGAATATGTGACATCTGCAATAAAGGAAAATTTATAGTAACTGGAAATATACCTGAAGATAAAATGTGGTATGATTCATCTTGAAAGATCAAAGTTTAATTGTCAATTATTTAATCATTTTTGATCGGTATTTTTTTATTCACAATCATATTTTTCAATTAGAAATAGAAGTATGCATTTATTATATCAAAAAGACTGTTATTAAAGTAAAAATGGATAAATACTTCCTCATATATGCAATTATCATTTCAAAAATATTTAAGATTAAAATTTTATTCAAACTACATTATGAAATACTATCAAAAATCAAGCAAGAAAAAAAACAATTAAAATTCCATAGCTGATAGGTAAAGCGGTTCAGTACAATCAATTCTATCCGCAGTTACTTGTCAGCATATAACTACAGATAGAATTCTTTACATTATGTCGGTGACCGAAAGGACTCGGGAACGGAACTTATTTGACGGCTTGATTTAGAGGGAAGTGTTTATTACGAAGGTTTTGTGTTTTGTTTTTGGATGGGTGGGGGTATCCAGAAAGAACTTTTTGATGAATAGGATCTATTTCTTTTAATAGGAATCAATTACTTTTTTTAGTTTTTCAAATTCTTTTCTATTCAAAATATCAATTTTATTATGAGTTCCTAATTTAATATTATTTCTAATGCTTTTAACTCTTTTTAACATGGGAAGAACAATATTATTTGTGTGATTTACATATCTATTTAAATCTTCAATTGATGAAGGAAGTTTATAGCCTGTCTTTTTTCCAGCACTACAACTTGTTAATATTACTCCTTCATCCCTAATTCTTGCAATAACTGAAGATCTAAAATAGTATTCAGAAATTTCTTCATGACTGTTGATTTTTAAGTGTCCGATAATTTCTTTTGTTGAAATGAAGTTATTATGCTTAAAGATACCAAGTGCTAATAATAAATATTTTACACAATTTACTTGATGTATTATCTCTGTTTTACTATCATTCTTTTTTCTATCTATAAAATCCAAAGCTCTAGTTATTGATAAGTTAGATATTTCTTCGTTATAATCCAGATCCTTACTTAATGGTTCATATCTATAATTTATTGGAATACTTGGAAAAATATCTAGTTTAGTTATTTTACTTTCTAGTATTTCCCTCAACTCACTACTTTCTTCTGTTTTTTTTGATTCATCAAATATATATCCAAGAGTTCCTGCGATAAAATCAGCTAGTTGAATTAATACGTTATCAGGACTACTAATAAAGATAATTTCAGAATCATTAAATAAATCTCTAATATGATTTTTTTCTACATATTTTTTAAAACTCCTCATAAAGCTATTGGATCCATGTTCATCTACTGATAAATTCAAATTAGGAAAAGTTCGAAACAATTCATGATATAGTAATCCATTTAAATATTTATAGAAAGATTTTTTGTATTTGAACCCTTCGCCAAATAATTTGGTTTTATCAACAATTACAGCATAAATTTGAAAGTCATTTTTAATTATTTCAGATAAGATTTTTTTTCTTCTTTTAAAATTTGGACCAACTTTACTAGATTTCATTTCTCCTGTTTGAAAATATTTTTTTCTTAATTCTTCTATTTTAACTTCTAAATTATTTTTTGCATTTACTTTGCAAATAATTGAAGCGACAATGAAGTGGGTTCCTTGTTTATCAAATTCAAATGAATTATTACCAAATTCATCTGCAAATGCAATTACATCTTCCATATATTATCCTACTAATACAATCTAATCAAATAGACCCAGCTAATTCTTTGAGTTTATACTTAGCAGCAATAGAATCCAGAAAAGCAATAAATGCCTGCTGATCACTTTCAGTCATATTTTCAATTGCTTCTAGTTTCTGAATGATATTTATATATTTTTGCTTTAGTGGTAACTTTGGAATGTCATCAAACAAAAGATAATCCAGACTTATATTAAAGGCTTTGGCAAGTTTAATGAGTACTTCCATTGATGGATTCATCTTGTCATTTTCGTACCTGCTAATCTGCCTGCCGTCAATATCAATCAATTCTGCCAATTCATCTTGTGAAAGATTTTTTTCTTTTCTTAACTCTTTAATTTTGTTTCCAAAATGCATAAATCACCACCTTAATATTAAGATATTAACATATTTTCCTAACTTTTTAAACAATATTGTGTTTAGTAAGCTGAAACCACTTGACAGATATGTGTATATAGTTTAATATTAGGGTGACGTTTTTTACACAAAAAATATTTTGAAAAAAATTAAAAAAAATCCCTATTATCTGAATGATCTTGGCGGAACACAGATAACAGGGATATCCTGGGAGGACAAAGCCTCACACAATTTATTTATATCATATTTTAATAGCTTTTACAAAGCAAACGAGGCTTTTCCTCTCAGAAACCAATCAAGGGAGGAAAGAATGAAACCAAAGAATGAAGAAACCGTGGTCTCAAGGGATATCTATGAGATAGCCTACTATTTGACCAAAACCGCCTGTCAGATCCAGTCAGTAGAAGTGGCTGAAGATCTGGGAAAACCATCCTGCACTATTACAATTACAGGAGAAGGAATTAAAAAGCTCCAGCTGGATTACCTGAACTCTAAAGCTCCTGTAGATGCCATCTCTTATCGTAAATCTCTAAGCTATGTCCGCTCTTTAGTGTTTGGCGAAGTCAATAAGTCCAGAAAAAGGGGCGTATCATGATTAAAATCATCACCCAGGTAACCCAAAAGGGAGGTAATGGGAAAACTTCTATTACATTAAACATAAGTTATGAGCTGGGAAGACGAGGTTTTAAGATACTCTTGATCGATGATGATCCGCAAGCCAGCTTAAGTAAAAACATTATCGGCGAAGAAGCCCTTGCAGGGGTTGGCGGGATTGAAGATCTATATTTAAACCCTGACTTAGATCCTCATGAGTTTATCCTGGATACTAAAATGGAGAATGTCAGTATTATCCCATCTCATTCGAGCCTGGCAGGAGTACCGGCAAGATTGATTTATGATGGTGACGGATTTTTTACCCTGAAAAACATTGTCAAAAAGATAAGCGGTTTTGATTATATTCTAATTGACACTCCAGGAAACTTAGAGTTTTTAACTCTTTCCACATTCATAGCCAGCCACCACCTTATTATCCCTGTTTATCCAGCTCTTTATTCTCTGCTGGCTATCAATGATTTAACTACTTCCATTGAGAAAATGAAACGCAACTACAATGCTGATGTAAATATCCTGGGTGTAGTTTTAACCATGATGGATAGAAGAGCTAACCTTTACAAAGAGATTGAGGATGAAGTTAAAAGTTTTTTCGGAGATAAAGTCTTTGCTATCTCTACAAGCAGAACGGTAAAAAGTGAAGAAGCCACCTTGCAGAGTATTGGAGTAAGTGGTTTATATCCAGAATGCAAATTAGCCAAAGAGTACCAGGCTTTATGCGATGAAATCATAGAACGGATTACACAAAACAATGAGGTGATAACACAGAAAGACACCGATTCAGGAAAGATTACACAGAATAAAGAGGTGTAATCATGGTAAAGAAAAAGCAATTACAGGGGCATATCTTAAAACCGGCCGGCCTGATAGACCAGATGGCCAGCCGTGTAGAGGCTGTTAAAAGTAAATCCAGTATTGTAGAAGTCTTTCGTCATTACGGAGTAGATCTTAAAGGCAGATCTAATGGCGAGTATACAGGTCTTTGTCCTTTTCATGATGATCATACACCTTCTTTATGTGTTAACGAGGATAAAAAGGTTTTTAATTGTCCTGCCTGTGGTAAAAAAGGCAACATCTTTCATTTGGTTCAGGAAAAAGAAGGCATTGATTTTAATGAAGCTTTGAAATGGCTGGAAAGGTTTAATGGTGCTAAGCAGTTTTTTACTGAAAAGAAAGAAGTAAACGATCAGCCTTTAAAAGTAGATTTACCAGCTTTCAGTTTAAAAGATATTGTAGAACATTACCAGAAGTGTCTAAATGACAAACCCTTGGGGTATTTAAAATCAAGGGGGTTTAGTGATCTTCAATTGATCAACCGTTTTAAAATTGGCTTCTCTGATGGATCACTGATAGAAAAATTGAGTGACAGCCAGCAGGAAACACTTGCTAAAACTGGTCTGCTTAAAAAAAGTAAAGTGGATGGGGCTGGTCATTCCGCTTCGCTTCATTGCTCGCCCATGCAGCCTGTATACTTTGAAGCTTTCAGGGATCACATAGTTTTTCCCATCATAGATGAGAACGGCCAGGTTGTCGAACTCTACGGTCGTAGTATTGCAGGTAAATCCAAGTATCCTCACCTTTATCAAACAGGCGGCCACAAAGGGATTTTT
Organism: Spirochaetota bacterium; assembly: GCA_022361115.1. Taxonomy (GTDB): domain Bacteria; phylum Spirochaetota; class GWE2-31-10; order GWE2-31-10; family GWE2-31-10; genus JAKSBL01. Next base: position 7,787 of record JAKSBL010000722.1, read on the forward strand.
AATTACAAAGCAACAAAAGTCTACGATGAGATTATATTAACCGAAAGCATTATTGATGCGCTCTCTCTTATCCAGCTTGGTTTATCAAATACAACCGCCTGCTTTGGTACAAACGGTTTTACAGACCATCACCTAAAAGCTTTTAAAGAAGGTAATGTTAAAACTGTAATCATAGCCTTTGATAATGATGAAGCA
>JAKSBL010000014.1 GCA_022361115.1 Spirochaetota bacterium
ATGGTTGATGATGAGATGAAAAATTTGCGAAGTTTAACTGGTATTAAAGAGGCAACTGTAAAAATTGGTGATCTAGAGTTGCAGGTAGCAGTAGCAAATGGCTTACAAAATGCCAGAAAACTTCTGGAAGACGTAAAAAATGGTCATAAAAACTACCACTTTATTGAAGTCATGACTTGTCCTGGCGGTTGTATTGGCGGCGGCGGCCAGCCATTTGGAATTGATATGGATAAACTCACAGCTCGGATGAAAGCACTCTATCACATTGATAAAAATGCAACTTTAAGAAAATCACACCAAAATCCAGCAGTGACAAAACTTTATGAAGATTTCTTGGAAAAACCGCTCAGTCATAAGAGCCATGAATTGTTACATACTCATTATGAAAAACGGGAAAATTTTGTCTAAAAATCTTCATGCAATAATAAATTTTTTTTGTCTGGTCACACCTATGGATGTTGCTCGGGTATGCAACCATGCTGGCTGCATATCGTGAAGGCCTGCACATGCAAGCAAGATACTACAGAGCAACAAATTATTTTAGTAATTTCTGACCAGGGTGTTTACTGTATTGCTCTGAATGAGCATTTGCTGTTTTGCTTTGCATAAGCAAAATTAAACCTAAGAAACAGTTTCTGCTTCTTTATGGTAATAAATTTAAAGATTGCTTTGCAATCTTTAAATATGCAGAAATACCGATTATAAGACTTATTAAATGAATAATATTGTCAGAAAGGTTATTTTGGCAAATACCTTGAAAAAGGGAGAGTATGAGATTTAAAGATGGGCGTGCTCTGATTACTGCGGTAGCAAATAGATGTAAGGTTTGCTACACCTGTGTTAGAGAATGCCCAGTTAAAGCAATTAAAATACATAATGGACAAGCAAAAGTTATTGGTGAACGCTGTATTGGCTGTGGTAACTGTATAAAAGTCTGCAGCCAGAATGCTAAAGAGATTATTTCATCAAAAGAGTTTGTGCAAAAAATTCTAGCAGGAAAAGAAAAATGTGCAGCCATTATTGCCCCCAGCTTTCCAGTTGAATTTTCAGAATACCCCTATCAAAATTTGGTTGGAGCAGTAAAACAACTAGGATTTGACTATATACATGAGGTAGGCTTTGGTGCAGATTTAGTGACCCAGGCTTATTTAAAACAGCTGGAAGAAAATCCTAAACATTCCTATATTTCTTCCAGCTGTCCGGCAGTTGTTGCATTTATCGAAAAATATCACCCTCAGTTGGCAACCTCTATCATACCAATCATCTCCCCTATGGTTGCCACTGCCCGGGTGGTCAAAGAAATTTATGGTAAGGCAACGAAAGTAGTATTTATTGGCCCTTGCTTGGCCAAAAAAGGGGAAAAAGAACGGCCAGATATAAAAAACGATGTAAATGAAGTATTAACTTTTGGCGAACTACGACAAATTTTTAAAGAGAGTCGGATAGATATTGATCTATCACAACCTAGAGATTTTGATCTTCCTCAGGCAGGACAAGGAAATCTTTATCCGATAAGCCGGGGAGCCTTGCAAGCAGCCAATATTGTAGAAGATTTATTACAGGAAAAAGTGATCGCTGCAACTGGCCGTACACGATTTGTAGAAGCGATAAAAGAATTCAGCTTAGGGTATCTGGAGGTTCAATTAATTGAAACCCTTTGTTGTGATGGCTGTATAATGGGAGCAGGTATTACTAATAATGCTCCTATTTATAAAAAAAGGCATTTAATCCGGGAATATGTGAAGCAAAGGATTGCCGGTTTTGATGAAAAAATCTGGCAATCTACTTTAAAAAAATTTCAACATATTAATCTGGAATGTCAATTTGTTGAAAATGATCAAAGATTGCCTATACCAGATAATAAAGAATTAGTAGACATTTTAAAGAAATTGGGCAAATACCATAAGGGCGATGAATTGAATTGTGGTGCCTGTGGCTATGAATCCTGTAGAGAACATGGTATTGCCATTTCAAAGGGCTTAGCTGAAAACGAAATGTGTCTGCCCTATGTTATCGAAAAATTAAAGACCACTGTTGGTGACCTGGAAAGTTCCTACCAGGAACTCAAAGATGTAAAAGAAGAATTAAATCACCGGGAAAAATTAGCTAGCATGGGTCAATTGGCAGCAGGCATTGCTCATGAAATCAACAATCCTTTGGGAATAGTTCTCATGTATGCTCATATTATACTAGAACAATATTCTGAAAAAGATGCAGAGTTATCCAGTGATATGAAAATGATTGTTGAACAGGCAGAACGGTGTAAAAAAATTGTTTCTGGGTTATTGAATTTTGCCCGGCAAAATAAAGTAAAACGGGAAAAAACTAATATTGTTATCCTGTTGGAAAAAACCATAGAAGATTTAAATATTCCTGATACCGTAGAAGTAAAAATGGAAAGTAGTAACTTAACCAGTTATCAAATATCTGTGGATAAGGATCAGATCCATCAAGTGCTTCTCAATATTATGAACAATGCTTTGGACAGCATGGAAAACCAGGGAACACTTACCATTCAACTCAACCAGAAGGGTCAGGAGATGGTCATTACCATTGAAGATAGTGGTTGTGGAATGTCGGAAGAAGTAAAAAAGCGTGTTTTTGAGCCCTTTTTTACGACTAAACAAATTGGAAAAGGAACTGGTTTAGGATTACCCATCTCTTATGGTATTATTAAAATGCATTCAGGACGCATTGAGATAGAAAGCAATGATGATGAAACAAAGGGGGTCAGGGGAACCAAGGTACATATTATATTGCCGCTCAATCCTGTGTAATCAGGATGAGAAGCATTTGCATAGAAATCTCAAATAAGATATTTGAGATTAATTAAACATATATATTTAAAAGGATTTA
>JAKSBL010000241.1 GCA_022361115.1 Spirochaetota bacterium
AAAAGAATTTTGAAATTTGGTTTGCCTAATGGAATCCATTTTTTTCTTGATATGCTGGGATTTACCTTATTTTTATTGATAGTCGGTAAATTAGGAACCAATGAACTGGCAGCTACTAATATTGCTTTTAATATTAGCAGCTTAGCCTTTCTCCCAATGATTGGAGCTGGTATTGCTGTATCCATGTTGGTTGGGCAAAATATTGGGAAAAATGATATCAAAATGGCTGAACGTTGTGTTTTTTCCGGTTTTCAGATGACCTTTTGTTATATGGCCCTGTTTTCTTTAGTTTTTTTCCTATTTCCAGAGGTTTTTATTTACCCCTTTGCAGTAAATGCAGATTCAGAATTATTTGCACCAATCTATAAAATCTCATTAGTCCTGTTAAGATTTGTTGCAATTTATTGTATGTTTGATACGCTTAATATCATTTTTGCTTCTGCTATCAAAGGGGCAGGGGATACCCGTTTTGTTATGAATCTCAGTGTCTTCTTATCATTAGGCTTGCTGGTTACACCAACATTTTTGGCTATTACTGTGTTCCGTGCTAATGTATATGTTGCCTGGGTAATTTGTACTATCTATATTATTACACTTGGGATGGTTTTTTTATCACGTTATTTAGTAGGAAAATGGAAAAAAATGAAAGTTATTGAGACTGAAGAAAAAAGTCATTTAAATGATGAAATATAACCAGACAGGTATCGTAAAAAGGCTCACAAAGGTACTGATAAATAAAAAGGAAGCCATAAAATCGTCTTCTTCAATAAATTGTTTGTATACAACATAGGAAGCCACAGCAGCTGGCATTGCCATGAGTAATATGGTCACCCCTTTTTCAGCATATTGAGCTTCTGGATAAAACCAGATAAAAAAGAAAAAGGTCAGTAAAGGCATGATAACAAGTTTAATCATGGTTGCCAGGGCGAGAATCAGTTTGTTGCTGGTTAAATGGGTCATTTTTAATGAGCCACCAACAGCAATCAGTGCTAAGGGAAGTCCCATACTGCCTGTCATTTTAAGAACACCATTGAAGACAGAGGCTGAAGCAATTATGATTTGAGGTAACTCTTTATTTCTAAAAAATAAATCTGTGAATAAACTGATAAATATGCCCAGAATTGCAGAAATAACCAGTGGATTAATCAGAGCTGTTTTAAAATATGACATAAAATGTACTTTTTCATCACCTTTATTTTTGTGAATTAATAAAGTAATGATAAATACACCCAAAATGACATATAGAGGATTGATAAAAGTATTGATGATGGTTGCATAAAATAATCCGGTTTTTTCACCAAAAGCAGATGCTGACATGGGAAAACCAATATAAGCGATATTTCCCCAAAATGCTCCCAGAATCAAGCCAATCACAACTGTATGATTTAATTTTATGATCTTACCAAAAATAAATAATACAGCAGCTATTGTTATAATTGAAAAAACAGTCAATCCTATGAGTTTTAAGTTAAAAATTGCTGTAATGGGTTGTTGAATAATATTATAAATAATTAAAGCCGGGAGAGATAATTGATAGACAATTGTTTTAATAAAAGACTGATGCGCATCATTCATAATACCTTTTAAAGACAAAAGCTTGCCTATTCCAATCATGACAAAAACAGGCAGACAAATAACAACAATATCCAGTACTTTTGAAAATTCCATAACATTCCTGATCATGAAGATCTAAAGATATTAATCAATCAGCTCATTCCAGCAAAAAAATGTATCTTCATTTTTAGCTAAATATTTTTATATGAGTATCAATAATAAATCATTTCACAAAAAAAGGAAATAAATATTTACCAATTTCCCTAGTCAAAATACTGAACAAATTGATTCTTTACTGATTGAAACAAGAAAAATATACCAAATTTCATAGATAAATATACCAGATGGCATAAAGAAAAACTTTATTTTTGCTGTATTTTCTTTGTTAAGATCAAAGACTAATTTGGAGGCATTTATGAAGTTATATCAAATTTTTTTATTCTTATTATTACTGTTTTTTATGATGGGATGTAATGTTGCTGGCAATCAGCCGGAGAGTGAGCAAAACAATCAGAATACCCAAGATGCAGAAGAAGAGGGGATAGTTGCTGAAATAACAGGTATTGATGATGATATTCTTGATTTAAATTATGAATACGAATTTATTCAGGTTATGGAAATTGATACAAGCCCTGCTCTGACACATGTAAAAGTAATGAAACCAGATTTAAAACCTGGTGAAAATTATGCTGGTACCTATCCATTGCATGTTGATCTCAATAGTGTTGGTGATTTAGTTTTTTATACAATCAATACCGGTTATGTAGCATCTGGACCATGCTGGGCAAAAATCCTGCTGTATTGCGGCAGTACAGTATTAGAATATCATCGCTATATTCCTGCTTTAGAACCTGGTTATCAAGTAGACACTATGCCGATTACCCCTCCGGTAGGTTGGTATAATCCGGATGGAAATTTTTATATTAAAGTAGATTATCGAGATGTGATTGATGAAATTAATGAAACCAATAATGATGAGACTGGAGCGATAGTCGGTTAAATTTCATTCTCCTGAAAATAGATGAAGGGTGCCAAAGTAAATATTACCTGGCACTCTTTTTTTTATTAATTTATAATATTAGAGACTTTTTGCAAGAACCTCATGAGAAATCTATTTAAGGAAAATCTATGTTCCAGATTAAGCGTTATTTTTCAGGTGGAATCATGACCAATTATTATTGCTCCTCCAGGTGCAAGCATTGCTTATATGCCTGTTCACCAGATTGGCCCAAAGATTATTTGGATGTTAAACAAGCCCAGGCAATATTTACCCAGCTACAAAGAATGGGATGTTCTTCCATACATATTGGAGGAGGGGAACCTTTTTTAAATTTTGAGCAGTTAATTACCATCTGCCGCCTTGCTCAGCAATATTCTATCAATATTGAGTATATTGAAACCAATTCTTCCTGGTTTCAGTCTTACCAAAAAGCAGAAGCTCTGCTGAATGAACTGAGTCAGACTGGGATTCATACATTGCTGGTTTCTATCAGTCCTTTTCATAATGAGTATATCCCTTTTGATAAAGTCAAGGGAGTGATAAAAGCCTGTCAGTCAAGTGGAATGCAGGTCTTGCCCTGGGTAATGGATTTTTATCAGGATATCAATCAATTTGATGGTCAAAAAAAGCATTCAATTAAAGAATATGAACAAAAATTTGGATCATCTTTTCTGTGCACAATACCCAATCGGTATTGGATCCATTATGGTGGCCGCAGTATTGCTGCTTTTCAGGATTGCTATGAAAAACAGCCCTATGAATACTTTTTAGAACATTCCCAGGGCTGTACAGAATTAACAGATACGAGCCATTTTCATATTGATTTGTTTGGTAATTATATACCTGGTTTGTGCAGTGGTTTAGCAATAGGCCTGAATGATTTATTCAATGAAATCAGTGATGAACAATACCCAATTCTCAATTTACTTTATTATCAAGGAATTGCAGGGCTTTTTCAATTTGCCGCTCGAAATTATAAATTTACCCCAAAGCAGCACTATTTGAACAAATGCCATTTCTGTCTGGATATTCGTCAATATTTAATAAAAGAAACAAAACTGGAAACAAAAGAATTGAAACCTGTTGAGTTTTATGATCATCTTTGATAGTTTTGTTACAAACAAAAAAAGACAGACACTACCAGGATCAATTGGTTTTTGTCTGTCTTTTTTTATTTGTGACCTTTTCTTTTTATTGGCCAGCCTTTTTTTAATAACCTGTATTGAAGGTTGGGTTGCCAGCCGTTTTTTGGGCTTTTTTAAAGAGTTAAAGATCAACATTACCAGGCGGTCATAGGCAATTTTTTTGTTAGAAAACTGACTCCGTTTCTCCTGTACTGAGATAACCAGCTCCTGGTCTTCATTGATTTGGTTTTTTAGGTGAATCAATACTGATTCTTTTTCTTCAGGCTGTAAAATATCCAGATCAGCTATTTTAATGCGGGCTGTAACTTTAGTATTTACTTTGTTCACATTTTGCCCACCTGGACCGGAAGAACGGGAATAAGTACATTTCGTTTGATTCACTATACAAGTGTGTAATAAAGAAATGTCCATTTTTTTTTTTTTTTTTTTTTTATTAATGAAGATAATAGCAAAAATGATAAGAGATGACAATGAGATTATTATTTATTTTTTAGCATAAAAAAGCCCAAAGAAATAATATTTATAGATAAAACTTAATATATAATCAAGAAAGTTAAGTTGGATTATTAAAACAAAAAATTGATTCTTTTGAATTAAATAAATATAAATAAGAATGTATTATTTGCAGTTATTGTTACTAAAAATATCTGCGCTGTCCATGATTACTTATACAGACTAGATGCAATCTAGTGGAAGCACAGATATTAAGAAGGAAGAGATGAAATTATTTTTTATCAAATTTTTTATGTAGTGATTCAACCAGCAGCCAGAAGTGTCTTTTTTCTTTATCACTAAATGAATAAAATATTTGCTGATTACTTTGGCTATGATCAATATTATAAAGGATAAAATCATAAAAATTGATATTTTTGTCATTTTGTACTTCATTTTGACTGGTAGTAAAAAGAAAGAGATAATACATATTTTTTATATACTTATAATCTGATAATGAAAGCTGACAAGTATGATAAAAGTGAGATATTTTTTTCTTAAAGAAATTTAATAATGGTCCTGTATACTGCTGGTTTTCATTTTTTGTTTCCCCAAAAAGTGATGTACAAATATCATAACTGCTAATACTGCCTTGGCAAAAAGCATGATAGAGTTGTTCCATGTTGTTTTTAGATCTGATTTCAATAGTCATAAATCCCTCCATAAATAATTTAACATCTATTTATTTATAGGATTCTACAATGACAAATAATGGCATTTAAAAAAATAATTTAGTGATATTTTGATAATTTATATTTCTTACCAGGGCATTTCGCCTTCAGGAGTATCATTAAAATATTCTTCAAAAGGTTTTTCTTCCAGTTCTGGTTTGGACTGAAAATCAATACCAATCATGAATATTTCAATGCTGTTATCACGGGAAGCAGCAGGTTTTAACCAGCGGGTTTTTAGAAAGGCTTTTTCCATCAGTTCCATGACTTTTTTTTCATCTCCCCCTTGAAAAATCTTGGCTATAAAAAAACCCCCTTTTTTCAGATCTGTAAAAGCAAAATCTAAAGCTTCTCTAACTAAATCTGCTGATTTATAACAATCTGTTAGACGGTCACCACTGGTATCAGGTGCCATATCGCTGATAATCCCATCATAAGGGCCTAATTCTGCAATTTTTTCCTTGTTATGGTCTCTTAAAAAATTGCCATATACAAAAGTTGCATTAGGCAGGGTAGCGGTAATCTGTTTATAGTCAATACCCACAATATGGCCTGCCAGCCCAACGAGTTTGGATGCATATTGGGACCAGGAGCCTGGTGCACATCCTAAATCCAGGATTTTTTGGCCTGGTTTTATTAGTTTGAGTTTTTTCTGTATTTCTTCTAGTTTATAAATACTCCGGGCTTCATACCCTTCGGCTTTGGCTTTTTTTGTATAATGATCTGCTTTTTTATACATTTTTTTTCCTGTTTAGTTTATTTCATCTTTTTTCTTTTCTGGTTTCTTGGCAAGGGCAAGTGCTCCTACGGTGTTTTTTTCAATATCCTG
>JAKSBL010000399.1 GCA_022361115.1 Spirochaetota bacterium
ATATCTGCTTATTTTTTACAGGCTTTTTGTAATAAAATAATCCCTTTAGGATTTCCAGGTACAGATCCTTTAATCATTACACAATTATTTTCAGTGTCAATTTTAATTACTTTTAGAGACTGTACAGTAACTTTGTCAGCACCCATTCTCCCTGCTCTTTTTAATCCCTTAAATACTCTTGAAGGATAAGAACATTGTCCGGTAGAACCATTCTGACGATGAAATTTAGATCCGTGAGTTTTTCTTCCTCCACTGAATCCATGTCTTTTCATAACTCCCTGAAATCCTTTTCCTTTAGAAATTCCAGTTACATCTAAATACTCGATATTTTCTAATTCAGAAACAGTTAGTTCCTGACCTATTTCAAAATTAGCAATATCATCAGTTCTAAACTCTTTTAACACTTTTTTAGGCACAACATCATTGGTAAAAATACCTTTATAAGGCTTATTTACTTTTTTTTCTTTTAAATCTTTAATACCTAAAACAACTGCATTGTAACCATCTTTTTCCATGGTTCTTTTTTGTACAACATAATTTGGTTCTATTTTGATCACACTAGCTGTTTGGATCTCACCTTCCTGATCAAAACACTGTGTCATTCCTATTTTTTCACCTATTAATCCAATCATATTTCTAACCTTTATTCCTTCCATTTATACTGACTAGTACTGTTTAATATCTACATCAACTCCAGCTGCTAATTCCAGCTTCATCATGGATTCTAAAGTTCCATCAACAGGTTCAATATCAATTAATCTTTTATGTGTCCGCATTTCAAATTGCTCACGAGATTTAATATTAACGTGTACAGACCGTAAAATTGTAAACTTATTAATTTTAGTAGGCAATGGTATCGGTCCTGAGTATTTTGCTCCTGTTTTTTTCACTGCATTAACAATTGATTTTGCTGCTTGATCGACTAATTCAATGTCATATCCGCGTAATCTTACCCGTATTTTGTTTTTTTCTGCCATTTTCATTCCTCTTTGAAGCTATTTATTCAATCTTAATTGTTGTGTTATCAAGTTTTATGAAACTATCACATTTTGAGTAAAAAATCAAGGTTTTTTTACTGATATTTTAAGAAAATAAATTCACAGTCTTAATAAATTTCATAATTCAAACTAACTGATAATATCTGCTCATTTTCTCTGTTTTTTGTAAAAAATTGACTTATATTGATAAAAATTACTTTACCTGCATTTACTGTATCAGTTAATTTCCGGTTAAAATAACCATCATTTCTTTATAAAAACAAATAAGTCTAATATAAAAAATTATCACCATTAAAATTCAAAATAGTGATAACAAACTCACATTGAAATAATAAAAAAACCATACCTGTTTTCTAAAATATTAATTATATATTTATAAAATTTGCATGATCCATAATAAATTTTCTTTGGAAGCTCATATAAAACAATAAATGCGGTACATTGAGGGGAAGCAATATTTTCTACAAAGATCATTTCTGAATACATTTGAATCACAGAGTAGAATACAATGTAATTTACAAATTTAAAAGCCCCTGGTAAAAGGGGCTTTTATAAATTTTAAATTTAAATGTTATTCAATGATTTCTGTAATGGTACCAGCACCTACTGTTCTGCCACCTTCACGAATAGCAAAACGTAAGTTTTTTTCCATCGCAATTGTTGAAATCAACTCACAGGTTAATTCAACCTGATCTCCTGGCATAACCATTTCAGTACCTTCAGGTAATGAACATGATCCGGTTACATCAGTTGTTCTAAAAAAGAACTGTGGTCTATATCCTTCAAAGAAAGCGGTGTGTCGTCCACCCTCTTCTTTTTTCAAGATATAAACACTAGCTTTGAATTTTTTATGAGGTGTAATAGAACCTGGTTTAGCAATGACTTGACCTCTCATGATAGCTTTTTTGTCAATCCCTCTTACTAAAAGACCAACATTATCACCAGCAATACCAGAATCCAAAGTTTTGTTAAACATTTCTACACCGGTCACAGTTGTTTTTTGGGTATCTTTAATACCAACGATTTCAACTTCTTCACCGATTTTAACTTTACCTCTTTCAATTCTACCAGTAGCAACAGTACCACGTCCTGAGATAGAAAAGATGTCCTCAACAGGCATTAAAAAATCTTTGTCTTCATCTCTCTTTGGTTCAGGAATATACTCATCAATAGCATCCAATAATTCCTGGACACATTTAGTTTTTCCTTCATCCTCAATGTTATCTAAAGCTTCTTTTGCAGAACCTTTAATAACAGGCACATCATCACCAGGAAATTTGTATTCGTTTAATAATTCACGAATATCCATTTCAACTAACTCTAATAACTCAGGATCATCAACCATATCTGTTTTGTTCATAAAAACAATAATATATGGTACGTTTACCTGGTGAGCTAAAAGAATGTGCTCTCTAGTCTGAGGCATAACTCCATCAGTAGCAGCAACTACTAAAATAGACCCATCCATCTGAGCAGCACCTGTGATCATGTTTTTAACGTAGTCAGCGTGTCCTGGACAGTCAACGTGTGCGTAGTGTCTTTTTTCGGTTTCATACTCAACATGTCGGGTATTAATAGTAATACCACGGGCTTTTTCTTCAGGAGCATTGTCAATTTCATCATAGTTCATTGCTTTTGCACCTGCACGTTTAGCACAATACTGAGTTATGGCAGCCGTTAATGTAGTTTTACCATGGTCAACGTGTCCAATTGTTCCTACATTAATGTGGGGTTTGTTTCGATTAAAAACTTCTTTAGCCATTATGCTTGCTTCCTCCTAATTTCGTAAAGCATTAATTTATGATTTTTTTATTATTTCTTCCGCAATACTTTTGGGCGCTTCTTCATAATGATCAAACTGCATGGTATAGTTCGCTCTACCCTGAGACAATGACCTTAAGGTAGTAGAATAACCGAACATGTTAGAAAGGGGAACTTTTGCTTTAATACCTTTTGCATTCCCTCTATCTTCCATAATATCAATTCTTCCTCGTTTAGAATTGATGTTACCAATGATATCACCAGTATAATCATCTGGAGTCACTATTTCCACGTCCATAATCGGCTCTAAAAGAATCGGTTTTGCTTTATTCATACCTTCTTTAAAAGCTAATGATGCAGCAATCTTAAAAGCCATTTCAGATGAATCAACGTCATGGAATGATCCATCATAAAGAGTTGCTTTAATATCCATTACCGGATATCCAGCTAATACACCATTTTGCATCGCTTCTTTAATCCCTTTTTCAACAGCAGGGATATATTCTTTAGGTATTTTACCACCGACAATTTTATTCTCAAAAACAAAACCAGCACCAGGAGCATTAGTTTCAAATTTAATCATAACATGACCATACTGACCTTTACCACCTGACTGCTTCGCATATTTATAGTTAATATCTGAGTTTCCAGTAATAGTTTCTCTGTAAGCAACCTGTGGCTGACCCACATTAGCGCCCACTTTAAATTCACGGAAGATTCGATCAACAATAATCTCTAAATGTAACTCTCCCATTCCACTAATGATTGTCTGACCGGTTTCATGATCTACTCTTACTTTAAAAGTTGGATCTTCTTCTGCCATTTTAGCTAAAGCAGTTGTTAATTTATCACTATCAGCTTTAGATTTTGGTTCAATAGCAACTGAGATTACTGTATCTGGAAATACCATAGACTCCAAGATAACCTTCTTGCTCTCCTCACAAAGAGTATCTCCAGTAGTTGTTGCCTTTAATCCAACTGCTGCTGCAATATCTCCAGCATATACAGCATCTCGTTCTTCTCGTTTATTTGCATGCATTTGCAGAATTCGTCCAACTCTTTCCTTTTTATCAGAAGTAGAGTTATATACATAAGAACCTGACTTTAATACACCAGAATATACTCTAAAAAAGGTTAGCTTTCCAACGTAAGGATCTGTCATGATCTTAAAAGCTAATGCACTAAAATCTTCATTATCGTCAGCTTTTCTTTCTACTGTTTCCCCATCTTCAGGACGAATCCCCTGAATAGCAGGAACATCAGTAGGAGCAGGTAAATAGTCCAGTATAGCATTTAATAATAACTGAACTCCTTTGTTTTTAAATGCTGTACCACACATCATAGGAAACATTTTATTTTCAATGGTTCCGGTACGGATTGCATTTTTTAAACTTTCCTCAGGAATCTCTTCACCTTCTAAAAATTTTTCAATGATTTCTTCATCAAAATCAGAGACAGCTTCAATTAAGGTTTCTCTGTATTGTTCTGCTTTTTCTTTTAAATCAGCTGGTATATCTTCAACTGTATAATTGACTAATTCTTTTTCTTCAGTAAATACATAAGCTTTCATTTCAACCAGGTCTACAACACCTTTAAAATTCTCTTCAGCTCCAATAGGAATTTGAATAGGAACTGCGTTTGCACCTAATTTTTCTTTAGCCTGACCTAATACAGAGTAAAAATCAGCACCCATTCTATCCATTTTATTTACAAAAATCAATCGAGGTACCTGATATTTAGTTGCCTGTCTCCAGACTGTTTCTGATTGGGGCTGAACACCACCAACAGAACAAAAGACTCCAATAGAGCTATCTAAAACCCTTAGTGATCTTTCTACCTCCACAGTAAAATCTACGTGTCCAGGAGTATCAATAATATTAATTCGGTGATCCTTCCAGAAACAGGTAGTAGCAGCAGAAGTAATGGTAATACCTCTCTCTTTTTCCTGTTCCATCCAGTCCATAGTAGCTTCACCATCATGAACTTCACCTATTTTATGGGAAACTCCTGTATAATACAATATTCGCTCTGTGGTAGTTGTTTTACCAGCATCTATGTGGGCCATTATTCCAATATTTCTTGTTTTTTCTAAAGCAACTTGCCTTGCCATCTCTTGTCCTTTATCTCCTTAACTCAACCAGAATATTCCAGTTAGTTCATCCAAATCATTTCTAGATCTAGACAACATAAGTTTTTAATGTATTTTTACCTCCATTACCTGGAGGCTTTTTCAAAGAAACGAATAAAACAATAAAAACTTTTAATATCTAGCCTATTAATATAGGTTAGTCTAAATAAAATTTACACTTCCCTGATTACAGAAAAGTGTAAATAGTAAACTTTTTGTTTATGATATTATTAACATTCTATAATAACGAAATTGTTTTGCTTAAAATTACCAGCGAAAATGGGAGAAAGCACGATTAGCTTCAGCCATTTTATGAGTATCTTCTTTCTTTTTAAAAGAAGATCCTGCTTCATTATAAGCATCATTTAGTTCACTTGCTAATCGAGAAGACATGGTTTTTTCATTTCTTCCTCGAGCAAATTTAATAATCCAACGCATCGCTAAGGCTTGACCTCGAGCTTCACTAACTTCGACTGGCACTTGATAAGTTGCTCCACCAACACGACGAGATTTTACTTCTACTAATGGTCTAACATTATCAACTGCTTTTTCAAAAATTTCCACAGGATCTTTTTTGTTTTTCTCCTGCAAAATATCAAAAGCATCATAAAGAGCTTTACGAGCTACTGATTTTTTACCTCTCAACATCATAACATTGATAAATTTTGCTGCTAAGAGATTTTTATATTTTTCATCCGGTAATATTTCTCTCTTTGGAATATATCTGTTTCTTGCCATTTCCTACCTCACTTATGCTTTTGGCCGTTTTGTACCATATTTAGATCGACTTCTTCTTCTATCTTCTACACCTAATGTATCCAGAGCTCCCCGGACAACGTGATATCGAACACCAGGTAAATCTTTTACACGACCACCCCGAATTAAAACTACAGAGTGCTCTTGTAAGTTATGTCCAACACCTGGAATATAAGATGTTACTTCAAAACCGGAAGTTAATCTTACACGGCAGGTCTTTCTTAAGGCTGAGTTCGGTTTTTTTGGAGTCATTGTCATAACTCTTGTACATACTCCTCTTCTTTGAGGACAACTTTTCAGTGCAGGTGACTTTGTTTTTGAGCTTTTACTCTTCCGTCCTTTTCTGATTAACTGATTAATTGTAGGCATTTATCTATCTCCACTAATTTTTATTTGTATCGCAAAAGTATAGGCACTATACCAAAATATAAAACTTGTGTCAATGAATTTTCAACCAAAAATATCTGGTTTAAAACCCTTCCAAGTGATCTTTATCTAATATTGCGTTCATCCCTACAGGATTATTTTTCTCTTCCATGATTCTACTAATGGAAACATCCAAGTCTTCCATATTTTCATCATAAAGTTTTAGTTTTTTATACTGTTTCATTCCAGTACCAGCAGGTATTAAATGTCCAATGATTACATTTTCTTTTAATCCATTGAGATTATCAATCATACCTTTAATAGAGGCATTGGTTAATACCTTGGTTGTTTCCTGGAAGGATGCAGAACTAATAAAAGAATCAATCGATAAAGAAGCTCTGGTAATACCCAGTAGAATCGGTCTTGCAACTGCTGGCTGACCACCTTCTTTAACAATTCTTTTATTTTCTTCAAAAAATGCTACTTTATCAACCTGCTGACCGAGGATAAAGTGAGTATCACCAATATCAGTAATCTCAACTTTCTTCATCATCTGGCGGATGATTACACCAATGTGTTTATCATTAATATGAACACCCTGCAAACGGTAAACAGCTTGAATTTCATCCATCATAAATCGGCGTAAAGCATTTTCTCCTAAATTCTGGAGAATATCATGAGGATTAATTGCTCCTTCTGAAATCTGATCACCAGCTTTAACCAGGTCACCATCTCTTACTAGTAAATAGGCTCCAGCAGGAACGGTATGTTTATGTTCTTCATTGTATAAATCTTCAACTACAATGATATCTTTGGATTCGGACTGGATAGTAATGGAGAGTTTCCAACCGATTTCACGGTAGGCTATAAGTTTAAGATATAAGTTCTGTTTACTGGCCTTCGGTTCGCAATACAATGGGTAAGGTAAATTGCGTATGGACCGGTATCCCTCTTTTGTAGGCAGGGGTCACATCCGGAAGTGAATCGATACTTTCCATGATCCATTGTTCCATATGGGGTAGTTCCACCCGAACCAGGCTGTCCTGTTCTATGGATTCCACCTGAAGTACTCCTTCCCGGGAAATGGTAAATGCCAATAACAAGGTATCATTTAAACGGGTGTAGGATCGAATGGCACGTGCTCCTATGGACTGGTACAAGTGTG
>JAKSBL010000544.1 GCA_022361115.1 Spirochaetota bacterium
GGGCTTTGCTGTAATAGCTGGTGAAGTACGTAAATTATCCCAATCCTCTGCACATCCGACCACTGAGGCTGAAAATATCGTCGAAAGATTAAAAGATAAAATCAGAGAGGGAGGTCAATCTTCCCAAAAAGTGAGTGAATCATTTAATGAGATTTTGGGAGGCATTACTGAAACAGTGGCTATTACTGGTGAGACCACTGGTTATCTGAAAGAACAAAATAAAGAAATTTTAGGGATAAAAGCAGGGATTACATCTATCTTTGATATTACCAATGAACTGCAAAACTCAATTAAAGTTCAAAATAATGATATGAATAAATTTAATGAAAGTTTTAAAACTCTGAGCCAGCTCTCTACAAACTTAACCCAGTTTATCGTCGAGCATGAACATGCTGCAAAAAACATCAATGGCTCCATTGCATTACTAAAAGATATCAGCAATGACAGTAATAAAAATTCCAGCCTTTTAAAAACCTATTTAGAAAAAGACAATGTCATGACCAAGGACCTTAATAAACCCATTGTTGAAAATATTGAGGCAAAAAAGGTGGGGTTTGTTTTTAGTGCCGGTGGATTGGGAGATGACTCTTACAATGATATGATGTTTTCCGGTTTTGTAAAATTGAGATTAAAAGGTTTTTTCCCTTTTGAGTATATTTCACCTCGTGAAAAAAAATATGCACTCAATGATATTGAAAGTTTAATCGAACAAAAAGGTTGTAAATTTATTATTGTTTCTATTGGACATTATAAAGAGGTCGTTCGTAACTTGGCCAAGAAATATCCCCAAATAAAATTTGCTCTTATTGATGATTCGCTGGATGAACCATTAAAAAATGTTAGTTCCATCCTCTTTTATCCCCATGAAAGTTCTTATCTTTCCGGCTGCCTGGCTGCTTTGCAAACCAGGACAGGGAAAGTCGGTTTTATTGGCGGAACAGATATTCCTGCCTTAAGATGTTTTTTACTGGGTTATGAAGAAGGAATTCAGTATCTGGATCCTAAAGTTCAATTAGAACAGTGCTTTCTTTCAGCTGATAATGATTTTACTGGTTTTAATAATCCTGAACAAGGGTATCAGATGGCAAGACAATATTATCAAAAGGGAGTAGATATTATTTTTGCTCCGGCTGGGCATTCTACAACCGGAGTGATCAAAGCAGCTAAAGAAATGCAGCGATTTATCATTGGGGTAGATGTAAATCAAGATGCATTAGCTCCAGGTTATGTCTTAACCAGTGCCATGAAAAGAGTTGATAATGCAGTGTATCGCTTAATCCAGAATTTTCTAAATAAAAAGCTGCAATCTGGAAAAGTTGAAATGAACTTAAATAATAATGGAGTGAGCCTGACTGATTTTAAATATACTAAAGATATTATTGGAAAACCAAATCTTCAGAAATTAAAAGATATTGAAAATAAAATTAAAACCGGAAAAATTGTTGTTCCAAACTATTTAAAGCTGAATCCTTGAGGTAGTGGATTCACGGTATTTCAGTAATTGACCTTTTTTTTGCTAATAAGCTTTGGCAAGAACCTCAATGAATAAAAATAATCCATTTTTTGTAGTAAAGAGATTTAAAGTAATATGATTAAATATGTTGTCTTAATCTGTGCCGATGTTGAATGGCAGGTGGTAAAAAAAATATTTTCAAACCCAGAACTCTTAACTTCACCCTATGGTGAGTATTTTATTGATAACGAGCTGGTTTATTTTCAAACCGGCTGGGGTAAGATTGCCTCAGCTGGAGCAACTCAGTATGTGATCAATCTCTGGCAGCCTCAATTAATGATAAATTTAGGAACCTGTGGAGGAATTGAGGGGCAGGTGAAATCAGAAGAACTGTTACTCATTAATAAAACGATTGTTTATGACATAATTGAACAGATGGGAGACCAGGAAGAACATATACGACATTATTCAACAGAAATTGATGTTTCCTGGTTACAGGGCAGGTACCCTCAACCTGTCAGAGTCTCTCATATTACATCTGCTGACCGGGATTTATTATCAGAAGAAATACCAGAGCTGATTAAAAAATATCAGGCAATTGCTGTTGATTGGGAGTCCGGCTCCATTGCCTGGGTTGCACAACAAAATAATACTCCACTTTTGATTTTGCGTAGTGTTTCTGATTTAGTCAATGAAAAATCAGGAGAAGCCTATGCCGGCAATATACATGTTTTTGAAGAGAAAACCAATAAGATAATGCATTTTCTCTTGCAAAACCTACCTTCCTGGCTGGTTCGATGGGAAGAATATTTATTAGAACTTGACCAGCAATAGCAGTAAATGTTATGTTATCAGTCATGCAGAAAAAAATATGCCACATCACTACCGTTCATCCTCGCTATGACATCCGCATCTTTCATAAAGAGTGTCAGAGCCTTGCCAAAAACTATCAGGTAAGTTTGATTGTTGCTGATGGTTTAGGAGATGAAGTCAAAGAGGGAATTCATATATATGACATTGGCAAAGTCAGGGGTAGATTAAAAAGAATGCTGAGATTACCAGCAAAAGCATATATTAAAGCTTTAGAATTAGATGCGGCTATTTACCATTTTCATGATCCTGAGTTAATTAAAGCGGGTTTAAAATTAAAACAAAGAGGTAAAAAAGTAATCTATGATGTTCATGAAGATGTTCCCCGTCAGATACAAACAAAGAATTATATTCCTTTTATTATACGTCCTTTAATTGCCTTCTGTTTTGAAAAAATAGAAGATCGGTTTTCTAAAAAACTGGATTTCATAATTACTGCAACTCCCCACATCTGTGACCGTTTTCAGAAAATCAATCCAAGATGCTTAGATATTAATAATTATCCTATAATAAAGGAATTACAAAATAAAATTGAGTGGAACAAAAAAGAAAATGTGGTTTGTTATATAGGTGGAATGACTCCTGTAAGAGGTATTTTGCAAATGGTAAATGCATTAGCCTATGTTAAAAAGGATGTAAAACTGCTTATAGCAGGAAAATTTAATAATCAAAAATTTTATCATCAAATTCAACAGGTGCCTGGCTGGGAAAAGGTCATTGAGTTAGGTCTGATTTCCCGTCAGGAAGTAAAAGCTTTACTTGCCCGATCAAAAGGGGGAATTATACCTTTCTTAAAAGCTCCCAATCATATTCATGCTCAACCGAACAAAATGTATGAATATATGTTGGCAGGTGTACCGGTTTTAGCTTCAGATTTTCCATTATGGAAGGATTTTGTGGAAAAAAATAAATGTGGGCTTACATTTAATTCTCAGGATTCTCGATCCATAGCTGCTGTTATTGATAGTATTATTGAGAATCCTCAACAAGCAGAACAGTGGGCTATTAATGGTCAGAATGCAGTGATAGAGAAATTTCGCTGGTATGAAGAACAAAAAAAGTTACACAA
>JAKSBL010000292.1 GCA_022361115.1 Spirochaetota bacterium
CAACATAATGTTGATTTTAAAATAAAAAAACCTTGTCATTGAGGAGGCGATAATGACAAGGTTTTAGTCGAACTTTGTGTTCGCTATTTTGGGCATAAAGCCCGGGCGTTCCAGGATCTAAAATACAATTCTAACCTTGTCAAATGAGATTGACGGTTCGAGCGTGGTATAAATGACTGCAATATAGCCAATTACCTTCCGCGAGATTGTACTTTCTCATACACAAGGTGTATTTTCAATCTGAAACATGTGTCATTATGCAAAACACCCGCTGACACATATTTCCTATTGAATTTTTCTGCAATCCAGGGATATAGGGGCCCCAGCCATCAGGAGGCAAACAGGGCTGGAGCCCCAATCCAGGGCAGAATTTTATTATGGCCAAATGTCGCAGTAACAATCTTTCCTGTCATAACTTTTTTTACGCTATTTGACCAGCCGGCAACATTTCGCGATACTAGCATTACGTAAAACGCTTCTGCTCCGGACGCGGAAATACCACCGGTATTGTTCTGTTATTGTTTGAAAATATCTGGATATGCTCTTGAATAGCTTCTTGATTGTATGATTGCGTTACCCTAAAAAATAATATTTAAATATCGATGTGTCAAATTAGATAAGGAATAATTGAAAAATGACTTATAAATAATTTCCTGCATTTCTTTTGGGCCTTCCAAAGTTTTGATTTAAAAGATCTGAATGATATTTCCTGCATTTAACAATTATTAATCGCAATCAAAGGGCCTACCACATCTCTTGTCCAATAATTTTAGATTTTTCTATGTTGGCAGGGTGTTTTTTATGGGACTTAATATTTATAAATCTTTTATACAAAAGGGTTAAAGTAGATATGCATGTTAGTCGATATTAAGACAGCAGAATCGAGATGAATTATTATCTCAGCAGAATAAACAATAATATTTATTAACCCCTCTTATGAGAAAGGGAGCACAAAATGACTAAATTTGAACTGATTGAAGAGATTAGAAATCTGAATTCGACCGCATCTGTTGATTTTCTAAGTCAGTTTGATGAATATGAACTTCAGGAATACATCGACCATCTTCGCCAGGTAGATAAAGATCAACTTACCGCTTCGACACCGGCGTCAATTCCCTTTAACTAAGTTATTTCATAAAAATCCAAGGCTGGTATTGCCTTGCCGTCTTGATATAATGCCAGTATGAAAATATATTTAAGTTTTCCAGCTCATCGCGATTAAGTGGTGAGCTTTTTTTGTGATAATTTATGCTGGATTTATTTGTTAATTTAGGCATTAATATACATAACAATTAAACAACGATATTTTAATTATTTAATATATAAAGGACCTGGAATGACAACCCAAGATTGGTCAGACAAAATAATAGTTGTAGATTTACAGGATGATCCGGAGCTTACCGATCAGCTTACCGAACTTTCCAGTAAAATAGATGGTGAACCCAAAGATGTGGTTTTGAATTTTGCTATGGTAAACTTTCTTAACTCATCAAATATTTCCAGGCTGCTTAAGCTGCGTAAGCAGTTAATTGCACATGAAAAACGCCTGCGCCTCTGCGGTATAGCTATTCAGGTGTGGGGTGTTTTCCTGCTGACAGGTCTGGACTCTCTTTTTGAAGTTAGTGAAGATACTTCTATCGCTTTAGCATCTCTACAGATAGATAACTAATTTGATTTTATTCTGTTTAGCTTGTCAATAGTTCCAACAGTAGTTGGGTATTAGATAATTGTCACAACATAATTCCGACAATTTGAGTTCCGCTCACAAAGATCATCCCAGAACTTTTTCGGGTAGCCAATATGTTTATCCGGTACTCTCAAGACGAAGCGGCGGAATTAGCATAGGTATAAATCTGAGCCCAGATAAAATATGCAATTTTAATTGTGTATATTGTCAGGTTAAAAGAACTCCCGATGATCAGGAAACTCATATCTCAATAGATCAGGATACTGTCGAGAAGATATCTTCCGAGTTGATTGAATTAATCGAAATGGTTTATAGTGGTGCGCTATTTCAGGATCCGAAGTTTACCGACGTTCCTGAAGAACTCAGGAAGTTATGTGATATCTCCTTTAGTGGTGATGGTGAGCCCACATCTTCGCCGATTTTTGACCAGATGTGTTTAAAGGTTGCGGATGTTCGTCGTCAATATGCTAGAGATGATGTAAAGATAGTTTTAATAACCAACTCGACATTACTGCATAAGCCGAAGGTTCAGGAAGGACTTGCAGTTCTTGATACCAATAATGGCGAGATATGGGCCAAGCTTGATGCTGGTACCGAGCAGTATTATCAAAGTGTTAACCGCTCAGAAGTTTCATTTGAAAAAGTTCTGGAGAATATCCTGCGGACTGCACAGAAACGTCCCATAAAAATCCAGTCTCTATTTATGACCATTATGGGCCGGCCACCTGCAGATGAAGAGATCAGTGCTTATATAAATTGCCTGAAGGATATTGCAGCTCAGGGCGGCAAGATAATTTCTGTACAGATTCATACCGTTGCTCGTCAGCCGGCAGAAACATTTGTAAATTCTCTTTCTGATCAGCAGATTGACGATATTGCAGCGAAGGTAAATGGACATACCGGTTTGAAAGTTGAGCATTATTATGGCTCAAAGATATAAGCCTTCCTTATTGCTCTTTTTCTTACATGCTGGTATAATCGATTTAATGAAATTATTATCTGTAATAATCCTGATGTGGTTTGGGGTATTATCTTTTGCAGCCGAGCCATACCGTTTTATACCGGTTGACAATATCCCACAACCTTGTGCCGGACATGCTTCGGTTGTTGATGACCAAAACCGAGTAATTGTCCTTGGCGGCTACAGTTATTTTTTGGAAGTTTTTCCTGTCGCCTCGAATTTAATTCGAATATTTGATCCGAAGGAGAACAAATGGTCTTGTTCGCGGGTTCGTATAAAGATTCCCAGGATGTATGCTGCGGCAGTTGCATTATCAAACAATAGAATACTAATTGTCGGAGGAATTGG
>JAKSBL010000074.1 GCA_022361115.1 Spirochaetota bacterium
GTGAATTCTATTCAAATTTAAATGATTTTTCAAGAGTCGACCGACTTTTGACATTAGCCTCTAAATATGGAAGGTTTTAATATGAAAAAGGTCTTACTTTTACTGGCAAATGGATTTGAAACAATTGAAGCCTGTGTTTTTATTGATGTGATTGGCTGGAATTTAGTAGATGGAGATAAAACAACACAGCTTGTTACTTGTGGTATGACAAAAGAAGTAAAAACTACTTTTGATCAGAAAATGATTGTTGATTATTTAATTGACGAAATCAATGTAGATGATTATGATGCCTTAGCCATTCCTGGCGGCTTTGAGGAGTATGACTTTTACCGGGATGGATATGATGAAAGATTTCTTAAAGTGATACAAGAGTTCCATAGGCAGCAAAAACCCATTGCTTCTATTTGTGTCGCTGCTCTGTTATTAGGGAAAAGCGGGATATTAACAGGTAAAAAAGGGACTACTTATAACATGAATTCTGGTAAAAGGCAAAAGCAGTTAGCGGAATTTGGAGTGAATGTTGTGAATGAACCAATCGTAATTGATGATCATATCATTACTTCCTACAATCCCTCTACAGCAATGGGTGTTGCTTTTCAGTTATTAGAAATGCTTACCAGTAAAGAAAATTGTCAGCACATAAAAAAAATAATGGGCTATTAAGAGAGATATTCTAACTATCTGTTTCTGTATAATCTTTTAGTTCATAGGTTTGAGTCAGGTCAAATGATTTATATTGGCTGATGACTGCAGATTGCGGACCAATATCATCAATATGTTCATACCCCTTATCTAAATTCATTCTGCCGTAAACAATGCCTTTTCTTTTTCGTTCCTTACTAGGAATAAAGAGCATCATCCGATCACCAGCACCAACAATACGAGTTTTAGTCTCACCTTCTTTATTTTCTTTTTTTAATTGTTCTTCATAATACTGATGTGATAATTCGATCATTTTATCAATTTCATCATCTTTCCGTTTTGGATCATGATGGCCGATAAGAATATTCTTGATATCCAGCTTTGCAGCAATCTGACCAATGATTTCTACACGGCCATGGCCAAATCCGGGGATAAAATTTTCATTCTGATATTGCCCATCAAAGTAGACCGCATCAGAATGATTGACATGCTGGAGAAAATAAGAATTCCGATCATCTGTTTCCCGAATTTCATGATCCGTCATCATAGTTACTGCCATAACTAGATTACCTAGAGAGTCATAGTTTTCATAACGATAACTGATACAGGGATCAGGGTGATCAGAAGAATGACAACGAATGATCAGACAATCTTCCAGATTGTAAAAGACTTTATTATGGCGAATTTGAGGTTTTCCACTGGAAATAAAACTATTAAAATCAGAGGACCTCATAACTCTGAATTGACCATTGGGAGTAAAAATAATAATACTGGAACGGGGATCAGCTATATCATGAAAAGAGTAGGAAGCTTGAACTTCTCCAAAATCTCTGGGAAAAGCAGGTCTTTTAAAAGTTTTGACAAACTGACTTTTGGGATTATCTCCTCCGATAATGGTTTTAGCAATGGTATTGGCATTGAATATTCCGGCAAGTGGTGTTCCCATATGAAGGTGATCATAATGGTAGTGAGTATAAGTGTTGATGATTCCGGAAATAACTGATGATACTTTGTCTGGAGATGAAGTGAAGGGATTTATTCCCAGTGAAAAAAGTTTGTTGATAATCACTTTATCAATTTCTAACACACCAGACCCTCCATCCCCTAAGTAAAGGATATGGGGAGGTAGTTTGGGGCTAAAAATTTGATAAGCTGTCGTGTTGGAACCATACCGGATATGATCGGGACCGGAAAATGCAGTGCTTCCCCGAACTCCATAGAGGATAATAATGAAATCATCCTGATAAAAAACTAGTTCATCACTGGTTGTTTCCAGCCAGTCTAGCCTTCTTAAACATTCTATAATATAGGCCGGCATCAGAATGTCTTTTATTGGAATTTTGATGAGATTCATAGTAGTCTCCTTTAAACGGTAAAGCCGAGTTAACCAGTTTCCCCGTCTGTCGGTTTTTGTTGGAAACTTGAAAACCTCTATTTATAATATTAACACAAAAAGGAAAATAATACACAGAATCTTAAATTTTGTGAGTTAAAGTAATAAGAATAAGCTATTGACCAATAGGAAAGACTAAAGGATCATTAAGGAACATAGAAAAAACAGAGAGCACATAGTGAGTACTCCCTGTGAAAGAAATATAACTCATTGCTATGTTTAATACTTATATTTTATGGCAGATTTTTTAAATCCGGCTTATAAAGAACATCGTTATTGCCAATTTTAATACCAGTCATTTTCTGGTATGCCTGGGTAAAGCCGATCCAGCCGCCAGCCATTGCTCCCCATACACCAGCTGAGAAAGAAGCACCACCAGATATAAAGAGATTATCTAATAAAACCTGTTTCATCCGGGTCATCCCAAAATTAGCTGGAGTTTGTGCTAACCCACTAATCGGATATTTTGAGCCATAATCTAAATAGGAAGCTGGAGACATGGTTAATACCGGATGAATTTTATCCTGGTCAGCAAATAATGGTTCTGATTCAATTAACTCATTTAACAGAAGCTGAGAATACTTTTCTTTTTCTTTTTCATAAGCTTGATAATCTGTATTTCTTAAATCAAACCACCAATCAATCTTTTTCTGATCATGTTCAACATAAAGCAAAGCCATACAATAGTATTTTTCATTGTAAAGTTCATCAGGAAGGATTAAAAAAAGATTCCAATCCTTTCCGCCTAAACCTTTATTTTTACGGTAAATATGATAGAGGATAGTATCATAAACCGGTCTTTTTTCAAAGAGTTCTTTTTCTACCAGATAATAACTATAAAAATCAGAGTTAGGGTAGGGGAGCTTTTGTACTTTTTTCAAAAACTTTTTAATTTTGGGAATATGTGCTCCTTTTTCTACCAGTTTTTCTATTCGGTCTTGAGCAACTGAGAGTACTACGAAATCTGCAGCAATTTCTTCACCATTAATGACCACACCAGATGCCTGTTTATCATTAAAAAGTACAGAATCTACCATGGTTTTATATTGAATCTGGCCACCTAATTTTATAAAATTCTCTGCTAATCGATCGGATAAGGTTTGAAAAGTGTGGCCATTAGCAGGTTGAAGAAGACTGTTTTCTAAAAAACTTTGAATCATTAGTAATTCTCCAACTGCTGAGGCTTTTTCTACTTCTACTCCCATAAATCCTTCAGTTACACTGAAAATTTCCCGAATAACAGGTGTTTTAATCCCCATATCATCTATATGTTTGCGATATGTTTTGTTAGCCATCATAGTGGAAACTGTCGTTGGCAGAGTGAAGAGCATTTTAATTGCATCGATTGGCCCTGGATTCATATTTGCTTTATGAAAAACCTCATTATAGAACTTTCGCATGTGATCAAAAAAAGCTTTTGCCTGAGGCCGTTCTGCTTCTGGTGTTCGAGCTAATAAATCAGTGACCCCATTTTTAGTAAATAAGAAAGGTTCATCATCAGTTGGATAATACATAAAAGGTTTATCAACAACTTTCCAATTAATGTTTTCAATGCCTAAATATTGTAAAAAAAGATCAAATGGTTCATTTGCTTGAAAATCAGAGGTCACAACAGGAATATTGATAGTATACTTTACTTTTTCTTCACCCACTTTACCAACTTTTTGAAAACCGTTGCAAAAGCCTCCAGGTATTTTGTTGCTATCATATATGATTACTTCATCTTGAGGCCTAGCTTTTTTTAATAAATTACCCGTGATCAAGCCACCTAAACCAGCTCCAATGATAATGGTCTTTTTCTGCATTTTATTCTCCAATTTTTCCTTTTATTTTTATATCAATAATGTGTAAGATTTATTTATGAAAGTAAAGAAAAACTTACAAGTTCAGAATATTAAATAATCTTGTAAAACACTCTGAACTTGATCATTTTATGTAGTTTTAAAGAAAGTAGAGTTATTTCTTTTTTTGAACAGGTGTTGTTTTCTTGTTCTGTTTTAAACGTTTTTTTCCAAAAGTACCACGAGAAATTTTACCCCGTTTACTTCTTTGATCACCTTTTCCCATTGGATCTCCTTAATTTATTTAATCAGATTGGGATTATATTAAAAAAAGCAGAAAAAGTCAAACTAATAATTTTTGCCTTTTGAGAGTCTTTATTTTTGAAAGATTTTCTTTTGTCTTGCTTATTTGTTAATATTCAACTATGATGAATATATGATTCGTACAATTGAGTTTTATAGCAGAGGGGATGCTATTTTTGTTGAATATAATACCAAGAAATATACCCTCAAAGATTTTCTAAATCTTCCGGAAGCTAAAGATATTATCCATTCAATGTATCTTAAAATAATCACTGATTACCCAGACGAAATTTATAAAGGAGAGAGCTCCTTTGATGTGGTTGGAATTTTCATTAAGAAACATTTTCTGTACAATAGTTATCAGTTTGATGTTGTGATCCAGGATGACGGAAAATTGGTGAAATTTAATCTGGAAAAGTGAAAATTTCAATTAGATATAGTTATTTCTCTCTTATCCAATTCAGAAATCAGCGATTTGTGGTCCAGATAATGAATGCCCTGAATTCCTAACTCCCCAGCAGCTTCAATATTTTTTAAAGTATCATCAATAAAAAGTGTTTCTTCTGGAATTAAGCTGTTTTTTTTAAGGAGATAGTGATAAATTGCATAATCTGGCTTGAGTAGTTGTACATGAGCTGAAATTACTTTTCCATCTGTATGTTCAGTGAGTTTAAATTTATTGTTTATATAGTCAAAAGCTTCCAAGTGATAATTGGACAAAAGATAAATACCATAACCTTGTATTTTTAGTTCTTTCATGAGTGCTATATTTTCTGGAATGGGTGTCAGAAGTTTTTCAAATAAACCATCGATTACCCGGTTAATATAATCAGTCAGTTCTGGACGTTTTTTAATATAGGATTGCCGGGCTTGTTCTAGTAATAAAGTTCCTTTATCCAGTTCCACCCATTCTTCTTGTTTAAAAATCAACTGATAGATTTGCTCTTTTAATTTTTCATCACTAAAAATAGTTTTTAAATATTTCTCTGGCTGGAAAGAAACCAGAACATTGCCAATGTCAAATACTATATTTTTAATCATTTTAAAACTCCATACTTTATAAAATGCTTTTATATCTGATTATTGAAAAAAAATCAAATTGTTTAAGGGAATATTACAGAAAAATGAAGATTGTTTTTACTGGCGAATGTCATTTACCTTCATTTTTTCTACAGGACCTTTAAAACGGATATACTTTTCTGAATTAATGGTTCTTTTACCACAGTTAATCGCATTGACAGGGCAGAGATTATAACAACGAAAGCAGAGGATACATTTATTAAGAAAAGTGATTTTTTGAACTTTTCTTTCAATGTTGTTAACAGGACACATTTTAATACATAAACCACAATCTGTACAGGAAGTTTCATTCACAAAAAAGAGATTGGTTAACATAAATTCAAATTTACGGAAAAAGACCCTTTGTAACCAGCCAATTAAAATGGAAATAGGATCTGTTCCCTGAATAAAAGGTTTTTGCTGATTAATTTTGGTAACTGCCTGTTCTATTCTTTTTTTTGCTTTCTCATTAGTAATGTTTAGTTTTTTTCCAGTATATGGCTTAAAGGGGGAAAAAAGGGGCACATAAAAATTAGAACTCATATTGATTTGAAAAGAATATTTTAGAGTATAACCCCTATTTTTCAAGATTTTTTTTATAAACCAATTCCCGTCACCTGAAAACATTGCTTGTGTGCAAAAGGAAAAAAAGTCTTGCGGTTTTTCTTGAATAGGAAGAGATTTAATAAAATTGAGCATGTTTTTAGGAACATCAGAACCGTAAATTGGGTATCCCACTCCTATTAAGTGACTTTCATTGATTAAAGATAGTACTTTCTCCTCTGTAAGAAGGGGGTTTTCAATAGAATAAAGGTGAACCTCATAATTTAGAGATTCACATCTATTTTTGAACTGATTAGCTGCAAACCAAGTATTGCCTGTACCACTGAAATAGAAAAGGGTGATTTTCATTTTTATTCCCTGTAATTGGTATAATGGATCAGGAAGATCAGGTAATAGATATTTTAAACACCTATTCTTTTATTTCATAATACCGGAAGTTATTGTATTTGTCAAAGAAGGGAGATTTTTTTTTTCCTTCCCTTGCCTTTCTTGGTAGAATGATGAAATAAGGAATAAAATAATCAACTTATTGAAATGCTTCTTCTGAAAAAGCAATGATTTTTCGATTGATTTCCTGGTATTGATTGAGAAATTTGTTGTAAATTTTCATATTTTCTTCATTTCTCTCTGGTTTAGTGCTTATCCAGGTTGTAAATTCCTTTTCCACATCAGCTAATTGATCTAAAAGCTTTTGAAATTGCTCCTTTTTACCTTGACTCAACATTTTTAATACAGCCTGTTGAGTAATTAAATTCATTTGATGTTCAATTTCGGCAGATTGGTTTTCATCATATTGGATATTTTTTGCTTGTGAAAATTGGTGGCTTTTTTTTAACTTCCCAATCTCTTCTTTATAAAGAGTAGCTTCATGTTTCGGCATTTTTTTTGCTTTTTCGTAGTAAGAATCGTAGGAGCGGTTTATCAGTTTTTCTACAGAATCTATAAATTGTTCAGGAGAAATGGACTGACTGGCGCTGAGTTTACCATAGACTTCAGTATAATTATTGTTGATAAGATAAAAAGTCGGATAACCCTGGATATTAAAAAAACTAGCAATTTTATCATTCCGGTCTTTATATTCAGCAGGTACTAGTTTTTGATTTTGGGGAAAATCGATAAATACCAAAACCAGATTTTTTTTAGCAAAATCTTGCCATTTTTTTGTTGAAAACACCTGTTTGTCCATGTGAATACACCAGGTACACCAATCAGAGCCAGTAAAATTGAGAAATAAAGGCAATTTTTTGTTTTTTGCTAGCTTTTTAGCAGCTTCTATATCCTGAGTCCAGATGCCAGGTTTTGCTCCTTTGGTCATGACTTCACTAAATAAAGTATTTGGTAATAAAAATAGACCTATAATAAAGCTCGTGATTAAAAGTTTCTTGTTCATTTTGTTTCCTCAATTATAATGTAAATTTCCTTAATAAAATATAATTTTAAAATTGATGCATTTAATATAACCAAAATATTTGTTAGTAGCAAGAAAAATTTTATTAATAACCGTTTTTTATTATTTTGATTATAATCCAATCTGTCATTACTATTAAGAAATATTTTGCCGATATTCCCAATTTATCTTTCCTGAATTGGATGAAATATTGATCAAATCAGGAAATATTTAATATTTTATGTTATTATTAAATTATGAGATCAATTCATCGAATTTGTTTTATCATTTTTTTCATTTTGTTAATCATTTCCTGCGAATTCAGAGAGGGGCTTTTTTATTACCTGGGTTATGGAAATACTCATGTTATCAAAGGTTCAGGTAATCAGGTTTGTACTTCTATTGTTACTGATTATTACGGCAATATTTATGTTGCTGGTACATTTGAAGGGACTGTAGACTTTGATCATTCTGATAAAATTGTAAATCGCACCTCTGCTGGGAATAAAGATGCTTTTTTAGCCAAATATACTCCTGAGCATGAACTGAAATGGGTATACACTGTAGGAGGGGCTTCAGATGAAAGTGATGTGTTTTGTGTTTTAGATTATGAAGGTAATGTATATTTAGCTGGATGTTTTCAAGATGATGATATCGATTTTAACCGGGATTCATTGGGAAATTCTGAAAGTGATATTCATGACAATATTTCAGCTGGATCTAAGGATATTTTTGTCAGCCAAATTGGTCAGGGGGGATACTATAAGAAAGTTCATCTATTTGGTTCTTTTGCTAATGATATTATAGTAGATATTTTATTTAAAGATGATAGTGAAGATGATTATATGTATGTTTTAGGAAATTATTCTAATAACTTTTTCTACTACCAATCAGAACAGATATTTAATGCAGGCGGTTCTAATTTTGATGTTTTTTTACTCAAATTAAGAGATGAAAAAGTACATTTTACCAGAACCTTTAATGATGGAGATGATGTATTAGCAAGTGATATGATTTTTGGAAAAGATGATCATTTATATATTACTGCTAGTTTTGAAACAACAATCAATCTTGGCCCAGATACAAGTGGTTCTGATTTAATCCTTAATAAAAGCTTTACCGGAAATGATGCTTTATTTATTAGAATGAATGATCAGGATGAACTTTATGATGCTGAGTATTTTGGAGAGGATGGTGAGGTTATCCCTTCATATATTGGAGTTTATACTCAAGGTGATTATGAATTAATATATATCATAGGAAATTACAGTACGGCTAACGATATTGATCTCAATAACAGTACTTCTTTTCCAGGGAGTGGTGCTTCTTATCATGTTTTTGCAGCAATGGAAGAGTCCAATGACAATGGGTTGGAAGCTGTTTTAGCCATACCAGGAAACTATGTGGATGCTGAGAAAATACTGATAACTAGTAGTCATATCTATTTCATAGGAAATTTTACCGGAAATGCATACTTAGATGATTCAGGTAATGCAACCAGTAGTAAGGGTAATTACGATACCTTTTTTAATGTCTACACCCATGATGAATATCTTAGAACCATTCATATTGGTGGCTCTGGTGAAGATTTTGGTTATGATTTTTATTTTGATGGAAATAAAGCATATTTCAGCGGTTC
Organism: Spirochaetota bacterium; assembly: GCA_022361115.1. Lineage (GTDB taxonomy): Bacteria > Spirochaetota > GWE2-31-10 > GWE2-31-10 > GWE2-31-10 > JAKSBL01. Next base: position 8,769 of record JAKSBL010000074.1, read on the forward strand.
CTTTAGTGATACAGTTAACTTTAAATATAGTGATGACCATGAAGATGAAAAACACACTTCCAAAGGGGGAACCGATGGTTTTTACTCTATCTTTTTCCCTTAGGCCCGGACATTTTATCTAAAATCTCTGAATCATACCGGACCAGCTGATCCTTTTTGACTTGATGTTTTACAAATGCCTCTTCTGTTAAGATGGATAACAGTTTTTTAAAAGCCATGCCGGCAGGTTCCCAGAGATAAAAGCTAAATGATCCTGGTATAGTATTGATTTCATTGACATAGCAATCCATTTTTTTCTCATCCAGCAAGTAATCAATACGGACAACACCACTGCAGTCCATAGTCTGGTAAATTATTCTCGTGTATTGATGGATCTTTTCTTTTAAAGATTCATTGATGTCTGCTGGTATTTTGCGCGCCATATTAGCCATACCGCTTTTTGATTTATGATTTCCTCTGATATATTTATCTTCAAAACTTAAAAATTTTTCCCAATGAACTGGTTCTTCTAACTCTGATATTAAGATTTTGTTATTGCTAATAACAGCAGAGCAGTTGATTTCTACTGCATTTGCCAGGCCTTGTTCTACTAAAATACGGTGATCATATTCTTTTGCTACATCAATGGCATTTCTTAACTCTTTTTCATTATTAGCCAGGCTAATCCCAATGGAAGATCCTAAGTTAGCAGGTTTTACAAATAAGGGGTAATCCAGTTTTTCCAAAATATTAGTAATCACTGAATCTGAGCTGGTTTCCCAGGTAGATTTTTTAAACCAAAAGTAAGGTAGGACGGGTAAGTCTAATCCAGCAAAAATATTTTTCATTACTACCTTATCCATGCCTGTTGCACTACCGACTACATTACTGGATGTATATGGAATATTTGCTAGTTCTAAAAAACTCTGGATTTTTCCATCTTCTCCATCTGTTCCATGCATGGCCAAGAGGGCTGCATCTAATTTATTTAAAATGTTTTTTTTATTCCTGGGGTTGAGATCGGGATAAAACTGTTTTGCATTTTTTGGTTGAAAATTTTTATATATTTTTACATTACTCAATTTTGAACCATGATACCAATTTCCTTCTTTATCAATATATATACAAATAGGTTCATAAAGTGAATGATCAATGTTTTCATAAGCTTGTAAGCCTGTTATAATAGATACTTCATGTTCAACAGACTTTCCGCCAAAAATTATGCCAATGTTTTTTTTTATTTTTTTATCCTTATAATTTGAATTATTAATTTCATTAAGTTCACAGAGATCAGGGAAAGACACAGAGACAAACAAATTAAAGATGTAAAGGAAGAATAAAAACAAATATATCCTCTAGGGCTTTCTCCTTTACTGCTGTCTTTGTAATCTCTGTATTTTATTAGTGTTCATCTGTGATCACTTTCATTAATACCAGATAAATATGAAAATTTTATGAAAGATTATACTTTTTTTTTTGAAATTGTTCAATTTATTAAAAAGTTTTAATTCTTTTATTCTTCTTCAATTTAGAGAGAATATCCAGATAATGATCCAGTTTACCAATGGAACCCAGTGTATCAGCTTTGTATAACCGCATGAGATCTCGTGCTATAGGTTGATTAAATATGGCTAGTTGATGCTGGCCGTCTATTCGATAAAAGAAAGAATTTACCATATGATGCTCTACTAAATACTCAACTTTTTGGACAAAATCATCTGAATATGCATAAGGCTTCAAAAGTTTTTTTACCATATTTGAACCTAGGGTAGAATGTTGAGAAAAATTTTTTTGCTTTTGATCTGATTTACCATAATCATGTAATAATAAACCATAAAATAGTTCCAGACTGGGAGCTTTTATAAACTGGAAACAGTTAAGGGTGTGGTCAAATACATCACCTTCTGGATGAAGGAGCCGATCCTGTTCAATTCCTTTGAGTTGATAGAGAAAAGGGAAAATTCTTGGCAATAATTTAATTTCATCCAGGAATTTTAAAACCAGATAGGGATTATTAGAACAAAAGCATTTTTCTAAAAGAAACTGGCAATCTTTAAAATTTAAATCAACTTGATCTTCACAAAAAATAATATAGTCTGGATACACTGAAAGGGTACCAATAAGATAAGTTAAATCCAGAATGTCTTCTATATCCATCTCTCTTAAATCAGCTGAGGAAATAGTATTTTTTCTTAAGGAATAAAAATTTCCAGTGGTTAAATACTTTTTTAAACCAGGATGATAGAAAAAATGAAGCATATTATCTGTTAACTGTGTCTCTTTGAGAAAGTTAATCTGGCTATCTTCTTTAACCGTGATTGAAGAATCAATTGTACGGATTAAAATAATCTTTTGATCTTCAGTTACAAAGTAACAATGAGAGGCTAGGCCTGGACAAAACTGAATATTTTTTACCAGAGGAACAATTTGAGTTATATTAAGATCAGTTAATATTTTGTAAAGTTCTATGTTCTGTTTTTTATACTTGAGAATTGCTGTAGAGCCATAATAATACAGGTGATTGGTATTTTCTGATAATCCGGTGATAATATGATGTAAAGTGTGTTTCATTAAAAAAGCTTGCTTTCCCAGTACCAATTTAAGAAAAGTTCTAAGTTGTTCTCAAAGTACTGATAGACAAGATAGGCAGCCTCTTTACCAATATAGCGATAGTGCCATGGTTCAAATTTATACCCTGTATAGTGTTCCAGCCCTTGGGGATAGGCAATGACAAAACCGTATTGATAAGCATGATCAGCTAACCAGCGTCCCTCTTTTGTATCAGCAAATTTCTCTTCCAGCATATTAAAATCAACTGCAGTTCCCAGTTGATGTTGAGATGATCCTGGAAGTGCACTTACCCGGTCTGCTTCTTCTTTGCCTAATATGCTTTTCCATTTCTCGTAAACTCTCTCTTGTGTTTCATAAGATCGAAATGCTGAAATAATCTTTAGTGAAGCACCATCAGCTTCAGCATGTTTATACAGAGATTCTAAGTCTGAAAAAAGTATGGAGCGTAATTGAGCATAAGGTTTATTAGTTGCAAATTGAGGATGTATGTTTTTTAAATCTACAGGAAAATAATCTGCAGATAAAAAATGGGATTTATTTACAAGTAATAGTAACTCCTCATCTTTCATTTTATGATAGAGTTCAGTAAAATCAGATAAACTGGCAGAATGGCCAATGATATTTTCTTGCACTGATTCTGGTAAAGACATAATGAGTTGCTGGATAAATTGTGAATTGATATCTGGTTTGTTCTTATCTGGTGTCTGATTTTTTAAAAGGTTAATCCAGGATAATAAAAATTGTTGATTATTTTCTGGCAGATTGTGGATATAAACATCAATAATAGGGAGTTGTATTTGCTGATCAATCCATTGATAAAAGGATTGGTGTTTTTTTTGAAAAAACTGGTGTTGATAATAAAAACCATTTTCTTCCCATAAGTTGAGATTGTCCGGGCTAAAAGCTAGGTTGCCGATCATTAAATTAGCAAAAGAATGATCATTGAGCTGAATGATCATTATTTTTTGATATTGCTTTTTTAAGGATTTTACATATGAAATCAAACTAGCTGTTTCTTTTTCACTGCCAGAAGATGGACCGCAAAAGATTGGAGATTGATAATAGAAATATTGGGTTTGAAAGGAATTAGCCGGAAAATTATAAGTTAGCTCCACTTGGTGGGCATTATATGTTGTCTGATTTTGATATCCATCAGGATTTAGTCGGGGTAGTACAATACAAGTTATATTTCGGGGTAAAGTGATTTTTTTCTCAGACAATAGAGTAATCAATTCGTTTCCCAGAGTAATCGATTTTTTGTCCGTTCCTTTTTGACCTGCTGTAATAAGAAGGAGATTTTTACCTTTGCCAAATTGATAGCTTTTTATCGGAAGATTATTCCAGGAAAAGCCAATTGTTGTTTGTACTGCTGAATAGGTGATGCTGGTTATTGATATCATCAATAATATAATGGTGTTTATTTTTTTCATTTTGCTTCAATTACCCGGATAATTCAATCTATTGTGAGGTATTTGCATTGGTCAAGATTGCATAGCAATCTTGACCAATGCAAATACCTCTTATGACTCGAAATTTTATGTACATATAGTCTCCAATGATTTTATTGAAGGAAAACTGGTTTTTTATAGCATTTTGATGAGAATCTGTAAATTTATTTCCTGGCAGGCATATCAGATTTTACAAAGTTTTTTAATAATTTAAGATATTTACTTAAATCAGAATAACTATTTACTAACTGGTTAACAAACTCTTTATTTTGTCCGCCTTTGATCTGTTTAATATTGGTTACCTTTTCTGGCTTTTGTTTTTTAAAATCAGAGAGAATTTCAAACAATCTGGTACCTAAACGGTAATAGTTTTCTGTACATCTTCTATTACATTCTTGAACTTTATCATTTATTATGTTGACAATCATCTGTGTCTTATTAGTATTATTGGTGTTTAAAGATGCGGCCAATGATTTAATGGAATTACCTGGTGAATTACAAATCGCCCTTTCACACTCTAAATAATAATTCATCATTTCATTTGCCTTAAAAAAGGCTTCAGAAACCTCCTGTTGATAATCTTTTTCCGCAAAAAAAGCTTCTAAGATCAGGACATTGATGGCTTCTTTGATTTTTTTCTCGTAGATTTCAAAGATAAATGTTTTCGTTATCTTTAAACCCTGCATTCCATTGATAGGGGCAATATTTTTACTATGTAATGCTTCTAATAATTCATCATTGTACCCTTCAATTTGCAATAGAGACTTGTTTTTAAAAAGAGCATTAATTTCATTTTGTAAGGATAAATCAGAAAACTGCTCCAATACGTAAGCTTTATTCCGGTTAAAACGGTCATCTAATTCTTTGCGATATCTTTCTAAAATGCTGAAATTTTTTACTTCAATACGTATTTTTAATCCAGGATCTTCTGATACATACTTTGCCATATTTAATAAAAAGATGGGAGCTAATTCCTGAGAGATCATTTTAAATATTGCATCAACAGCTGCTTGTGTTTCTTTTACCAGCTTTTTATCATTGGAATTAAAAATTTTCTGATATAAACGGTTAAAGGAGTCATCTAAAGGCACTTTTTTGGGTAATGAACCAATTAAGAAATAAAGATCTTTAAATTCTCCAACTAAATCTTTGCCATGAACTGGATTATAAGCCGGGGGTTTTTTAGAATTGATATCAAACTCAGGATCAAATTTTGAGAAAAAAAGATCAAAATTAAAGGTAGCCAAGCTGTTTAAACGGTATAATAATAAGTATTCTGCTTCAATACGTGGCATCCGGGAACGATTAAAGTATTGTTTAAATACATTGAACTCATTTTCCAGTTTTTTAATCATTTTGTTCGCATTATCTGCTTCCATGACTTTTTGCAGCATCATCTCTTTTAAGAATTTTTCTCTTTTGTTTTTTAGTTCATCAGGTAAAAATGATTCAATATAGTAATTTAAGTATAGATTTGCCTTAGCTTCATCTGAAGTAAAGAGAGTGGATTCTAAAAGGTTTTTAAATTTGGATATATGTTGGAAAAGTGTATGAATCTTGTTTACAAACAATTGAGTAATGATTTTTTCCTTAGTAACATAACGATAGCGGGAAGGCTTAAAGGATTTATAGATACTTTTAAGTTGGTTCATTTTCATCATTGCTTCAGTATCACCGGTGATAAGATATTTTAAATACTGAAACATGTCACCAAATGCCATAGTAGATCCTTTTTTTATGGAGAATTATTGAGAGTTGAAAATCAAGGTGCCCATCAAAAAACTCTTGGATGACAAAAAAGTCTGTTAATAAATTGATTTTTTCAAGTATCTCTCATGAAAGAAACTATTATTTCTTATCTAAAATTATCGGATTATATCTTTTTTCTCTGTATTTATTATATCAATTATATTTTTTTTTTCAAATAATTCTTCCTGTATAGCTCTTTTTTCAAAAAAAACAATATAATTGTAGTAATTTTATTAAATATGTGTATAATTAATAATACAGTTAGATAAAAAAAAGTGGATTTTTTAAGGTAAAACAGCTCACAAGGGGGAATAATTTTTGGCATAGTAATTGCTTATTAGTATATGGAGACATAGGAGTATATAATGAGCAAAACTTATCAGAATAAAAACACATTAAAATATTATTTTGATATTATAAAAAATAATCCTCTTTTAACAGCAGAGGAAGAAAAGTACTATGCAAAAAAAATTGAAGAAAAAAGCCAGGATGCTTTTAATAGGATGGTACGTTGTAATTTACGATTAGTTGTAAAGATTGCCAAAAAATACATGACCCCAGAATGGCAGTTAGAAGACCTAATCCAGGAAGGTAATATTGGTTTAATCAAAGCTGTTGAAAAGTTTGATTATCATAAGGGTGTTCGTTTTTCAACCTATGCTTCCTGGTGGATTAAACAAGCAATTATCCGTTCTATCAGTAACAAAAGAAGAACAATCCGTTTGCCACACCGTAAAGAAGAAAAACTTCGTAAAATTAATAAAGCTATAAATGAATTGAATCAGAAATTTCACCGAAATCCTACTATTCAAGAACTTGCTGAATATCTGGGATACAAAGAGATCAACATTATTAACTTAATCAATGTAAGCGAAACGTTGATTTCAATTGATGCGGATATTAATGAAGAAGGCTGTAATTTAATCAATACTATTAATGACGAGAAGTATTCTCCAGAACGTTTATTTAACAAAGAACAGTTAATTACTGAGACTGATAAAGTGCTGGAACGCTTAAAAGCAAAAGAGAAATACATTTTGAAAAAAAGATTTGCTTTTGAGGACAATAAGAAAGAGACTCTAAAATCTATTGCCCAATCAATGGGAATCAGTCCTGAAACAGTTCGGCAAATTGAAATAAAAACATTGAATAGAATTAAAAATGAGTATAGCTATCTAAAAGAATACTTAAATGCTTAAAAAATAACAATAAGTAGCCTTTATCAGAGAAATTGATAGGTTCTATCAATAAGGCTTTTTTATCAAAAAAGCATCCACGTTTTTGGTAAAAAAACTAGACTGATAGTTAGTGTTACTTGTTGATTAAAATATATTTGGTCCTCCTAAGACAATGAGCCTGTTAAAAAACAGGCTCATTTTTTTGATTTTAGCTTAAATTTTGTTAATCTGTTAATCGGGAAAGGGCCTTGCCAATATTGAGTCTTAAGTGTCGATAATCTGGATCATTTAATTTATCTTTTAAAAATTGTTCTTTATCAGGTGCTGATTTTAATTCTTCCAGCAACTGCTTCCATAATTCTTGTTTTCCCCCTGAAATA
>JAKSBL010000407.1 GCA_022361115.1 Spirochaetota bacterium
TATATATTTTGCCTTTTTTAAAAATCATATTCACACCTTATACTTTGCTAAAAATATACCAAATGGTATAGAAAAACAGGCCATTTGGTATATAGCTTTTTTCTTATATAACAATTATATTATAAAAAAAGTATGAACAGATTTTTTTTTCTAATTTTAAATAATTAATAATTATTGAAATAGTTTTTCATAAAGGTGATACAATGAAATTAACTTCATTTTTTTTGTATCTCTTTCCCTTTTTGTGAATAAAAACGAAATCATAAAAAATAAAGGAGCAAATTATGGAATTAGAAAATGCTGTTACCCAATACCAGTCAAACATTGAGAAATTAGCTACAAAAAACAATGTTGATTATGAAGTGATGCTGGACAATTGGAAACAAAAATTTGAGGAATTTGACAACATTACCAACCGGTTTGGCTTTGTCAATGAAGTTGAAGAACTAGATAGCAGTGAAGAACATCCATTTATTGCTTTGACTATTAATGGTTCCATAGTTTTAGCTTCAGAACCAGGTGAAGATGGAGTGAGAAAAGTTCGCTATCAATCTATTAAAATCAGAACAGATGGATCACAAAATGTTCCAGAAGTTTTTGAAGCTGCAATGGGCGAAAATGCCAAGTTAAATAAATCTATTATTTTTGTTAAAACCATGGAAACCTCATTTATTATTACTATTAAAACAGCAGATAATTTTAATTGGGATGACTTTGAAGAAACTGCTGATGTAATGACTCAAGAATTTACTAAAAAATTTGAACTGATTGATCAGGAAACTATTACTAAACAATTAGATGATTTTTAAAATCTATGTTGTAGAGGGATCGGATCATCAATTGAGCAGATGACCACAAAAATCATGAACACCAAGGAGTGTTCTCCGCTGTGTTCATGATTTTTATAGTTAAAGACTCTTTGCTTTTATTACCTTTTCCATTTCATTTTTTGTTAAATCCAAAACAAACATTTATTTTTATTATCCTTTTTTTCAAAAAAATTGACTCTCAAACCATTTCTTATTAAAATATAATTTTAGAAAATAAAAAAAGTGAATAAAAATATGTAACTGAATTGCATGAATAAGGAGTTAACTTTGGATTCTAAAAATAATCATGATGATATAATCCTAAATAATGATGATTTAAAGGCTAACAATAATCAGGGAGAAATCATTCCGGTTTCTCAAGTTTTCCCTAATAAATTAAATATCCTCCCTATGAACCAGCGACCGGTTTTTCCGCATATTATGATGCCCCTCACTTTTTCTGGGGAAAAATATTTAGAACTCATTAAAGATGCTTATGAAACCGAACACCGTTACTTAGGAGTTGTTCTGGTAAAAAAGGAAAACAAAGAAGATTTTTTTCAATCAGATTTTTATCAAGTCGGAACGATAGTTAAAATTTACAAACTTATCCCCATAGATGAGCAAACGGTTCAATTAGTTGTTCAGGGAGTTAATCGTTTCCGTTTTGTCAAAGTTTTTACTAAAGAACCCATATTAAAATGGGAAGTGGAATATTTTCCTGAAGAAATTATTAAACCAACAGATGAACTAAAAGCATACATTATGGCAATTATGAATGCTTTAAAGGAATTGCTTAGCTTAAATCCAATTTTTAAAGAACAGATTAAGCTTTTATTATCCCAACTATCTTTTGATAAGCAGGAAATCTTACTAGATACTGTTTCCACAATGGTCAATGGAACTTCAGAAAGGTTGCAGGATCTATTAGAAACTACAGAAATATATAAACGGTGTGAAAAACTCCTCATCCTTTTAAAAGAAGAGATAGAAATATCACAAATTCAAGATAAAATCCAGAAACAGATAGAAGAAAAAGTTTCCAAACAACAAAAGGAGTTTTTTTTAAGGGAACAATTAAAGGTTATAAAAAAAGAACTAGGCCTGGAAAAGGATGATAAAGCTTCAGAAATAGAAAAAATTGAAAATCGTATAAAAAACTTAAAATTCACAGAAGAAGCAGCAAAAGTTATCTATGATGAACTGGAAAAACTAAAACTATTAGAAACTTCTTCACCAGAGTTTCAAGTTACCCGTTCCTATCTTAATTCACTCATTGAGTTACCCTGGGGTATTTATTCGAAAGATCGTATCAGTATTAAAAGAGCCCACAAAATATTAAACGATCAACATTATGGATTAGATGATGTCAAAAATGTCATTCTCCAGTTTATTAGTACACTGATCAAAAAAGGGAGTATAGCCGGCTCCATACTTTGTTTAGTCGGCCCTCCTGGGGTGGGAAAAACCTCTATTGGTCATTCAATTGCAGAAGCCTTAAACAGAAAATTTTTTCGCTTTTCTGTAGGAGGAATGAGGGATGAAGCAGAAATCAAAGGGCACCGAAGAACATATATTGGAGCAATGCCTGGCAAGATTATACAGAGTTTGAAAAGGACAGAAGTAGCTAATCCAGTTATTATGATCGACGAGATTGATAAAATTGGTTCCAGTTTTCGAGGGGATCCTGCTTCAGCATTACTGGAAGTATTGGACCCTGAACAAAATAAAGACTTTTTAGACCATTATTTAGATGTCCGTTTTGATTTATCCAAGATACTCTTTGTCACAACTGCCAATCAGTTAGATACCATCCCCCGTCCTTTGCTGGATCGGATGGAGATTATTCATTTAGCTGGCTATATTTTAGAAGAAAAAGTACAAATAGCCAAAAGGTATTTAATTCCCAAACAATTAGAAAGTCATGGTCTCACCAAAAAAGAAGTTAAAATTACGGATACTGTGTTAAAAAATATTATTGACGGCTATGCAAGAGAAGCAGGTGTTCGTAATTTAGAAAAACAAATAAAAAAGGTTATGCGGTCCATCACTTTGGAACTAGCACAGAAAAAAGAAGAGCATAAGGATCAAAATACCATTACTATCAATACCAAAAATATTGAGAAATATTTAGGAAAAAAACTATTTTCTACAGAAGAATTATACAAAAAATCGCTACCTGGTGTGACTTTAGGATTAGCCTGGACATCTATGGGAGGGACAACCCTTTACATTGAAGCTAGTGCCATACCAGCTAAGGGACCAGGTTTTAAACAGACCGGACAATTGGGAAAAGTCATGCTGGAATCTTCGGAAATCGCTTATTCCTTCATCCGTTCTAATCTCTGTTCTGATAAAAATTGTCAAGATTTTTTTGCTAATCATTTTATCCACCTCCATGTACCTGCTGGAGCAACTCCAAAAGATGGCCCATCCGCTGGAATAACCATGACATTAGCTCTACATTCTCTGGTTACCAATAAACCTATTCGAAAAAACTTAGCTATGACTGGAGAAATCACTTTGACGGGTAAGATTCTTCCTATCGGAGGAGTACGGGAAAAAGCCATTGCAGCGCGGCGAGTTGGAGTTTATGAATTGATTTTTCCTAAAGATAATAAAAAAGATTTTGAA
>JAKSBL010000025.1 GCA_022361115.1 Spirochaetota bacterium
TACGGTACTCTAATGAAAAATCAAATCGAGCATAACCTTTAGCACTGGATAGACGACCTGTTACATCTCCGGCAATTGTCGTTCCCCAGCCTCTACCTAAAAATACACCATCAACGAACAAATAATCACCAGTATCAAGAATTGGGCCTTTTCCGGCAGTACTTTCTTCATCATCAAGATAAAGTTTTCCACCTAAATTTCTAAATCCTGGAAAAATTGCAGAAGCAGCTGCATTAAATACTAAAACATTATTAAATTGCCAGTTATCAAAAGACATTTTTAAAATATTAAAATAATAAGTAAATTTAGATGATAAAAATAGAGAATCATAATGACCAAAAATATATGCTGCGGTATTTGTAAATTTTAGTCCACTAATTGGATTGATATTTCTTCTGGTAGTATTAATGGTAAAAGTTGTTGATAATTTTGATTTTATTGAGAAAAGATGATCAATTGTGTTTTTAACAGTACTACTTTCGATTTCATTTAATAAAATATTCCAACGTGGATCATCTCTACTGACTGGTAAAAAGGTAAATGTTGGGGCAACAGATATCCCCCCTGATACAGAAAAATATTTCATAAAACGATATCCGCTATTAACACCTAGTTGAAATGTAATATCATGTATTCCCATGGTTCCCCATTTACCAGGTTCAGCATTTAAATAGTTTAAGTTATCCTTTTTTTTATCATTCGAATCATCATCATATTCATCTCGAATAGAATTGCCATCACTATTATACTCATCTGTAAATGTTAATACACCACCTGAATAACTACCCATTTCACCTTCAACATCTCTACTAACTAATTCTGTCCAGTTATGATAAAAGCTAAAAGATCCTCCTAAACTCCAGGGATAACTTAAAAACCAGGGATCACCAAAATTAAATTCTCCCCCTTGTTTGTAAATAGATAAATCTACTTTCCCTCCAATTTGAAGTTGACGACCTATTAGATTCTTTTCATTGATTTCTCCAAATAAGGTAAAATCAGGCGGCCATTTTGTGGTACTAATTTGCATACCAAAACGAACCTCTGCTGTTGATTGCTCTTCAACAATATAGGTTATTTTTAGTAATCCTGGTGTACTGCCGGGTTGAATGTCCCATTCAATTTTTGAAAAAAACTGAAGGTTTTGTAAAGACATATAGGAAGCTAGTAAGCGGGAATAGTCAAAAATATCTCCAACTTTTGTTGAAATAGCCCTATAGAGGACATAGTTTTTGGTTTTGGTATTTCCTCTAAAATATACGGCTTCAATATAGCTTCTTTTTGATTCTTTTATTGATAATTTTACTTTTATAACTTTCTTTTCTTCATCTATGACCATGTCATCATCATAGGTGGTATTTACATAACCATAATCATTATATTTTTTTTGAATGGAAAAAATATCTTCTTGAAATTTAGAAAAATTAAAAACATGGCCAACTTTTAATTTTAAAGGAAAAGTCAGTTCTTCATTATCAAAAACTTTATTACCCTCAATTTCCAAGCCACCATATGTATATTTATTCCCTTCATTTATCTGGATGGTTATATCAATAACTTCTTTTTTTTCTTCTTCCTCAACAACTTCGTAGCGGTTGATTTCAGGTTCTAAAATCTGGACTTTAAAAAATCCCTGATCACGATAAAACTTTTTTAATTCCTCAATATCCTGATAAAATTGATTTTCTACAAAAGTCCCTTTTTGTAAACCTAAAAATTTTCTCTCCTTGGTTTTCATTTTGTTTTTCATAGCAAAATCAGTGAAACTATTATTGCCGTTAAAAATAATTTGTTTGATATATGTTTCAGTACCTTCTGTAATGTTAAAGATCAAATCAACTTGATTTTTTAATTGTAATTCATCATTCTGAAAGAACTCATAATCAACCATGGCATAGGAAAAACCTTTTTGCCGGTATTTTTCTTCTATTATAGCAATATCTCCAATTATGATTTCTTTTTTTATAAACTCACCTGGTTTTGTAGTGATATCACCCCTTAAAAAACCAAATGGAATATTATCATTACCTCGAAAAATTATTTTACGAATATAAGGTTTTTCTTCAAATTCCAGTACTAAATTGATGAAATCAGTAATGGGTACCCCTGTTTTTTCATCAGTAGCAGGTTCACTGGAGATAATGACTTCTTCAAATGAACCCATTGCCAATAAATTTTGATAATCCTGCTCTAATAATTCCATATCAAGGGGCATCCCGTTTTTTGTCATCATTTGTGCAGATACATTTCTCTTTTTTTCTTTTCTTAACCCTCTATAGATGATTTTATAAATAACTTTCCCTTCAATGTTTTCTTGACAAAAAAGAGAAAAAGAAAAAAATAAAAATAACATCATCAATATAATTTTTTTCATAAATCCGTCCTACAATTTTATTAGACCTGGAGACTATTTCCAGACAATGATTATTATTCAAAAAATAGAAATACTAATTTCAATCTATTAAATCTTTAGAGTAAATAAAGCCTCTAAAGTTTTTACCAAATAATACGAATCCTTCTTAAAAATTAAAGCTTGATTCTAAAGTGATAATATGATCTGCATTAGAAAAATTATAAAAGTCCCAGGGAGCAAACTTATATCCAAGTGAAAAAAAAGGCATATCTAATTGCAGCATTAATTCTAAATTTAAACCAAAGTTCTGATCTGGAAAGGCCAGAAATAATTGGTCATTTATATCATTTTTTTTATTAAAAGTCATTAAAGATTCAAAATAAATTCCATCAAAAATATATTTTCCAATGGTAATTGAAGTTTCATCTAGTAAATCATAAATATTATTACTGGATCTATTTTCAAATAGATTACCAAACAATGAAGTATTTAAAGAAAAAGTATCTAAAGCTGTGGTTCTCTGTATACTATTCTCTAAAGGACTTAATAATAATGTATTTCCAATATAATTAGTTGTATCTGTGATAGGTTGGAGAGATGAAACATTGTTTGTGGGATAATCTATATCAGATTGGGTATCATTATTTGCAGCAGTTGATAAGCCTAAAATACTATTGACCACATTTTCATTTCGATAAGGTACAGAATAAAAGTTGGTTTTAAATGACATTAATGGGCCATTGATATCTAAGTATAACTTAATTCTTTCACCAGCATTCTTCGTTCTAAAAAAGGATTTGATATTTAAATAGGGATTGACTTCTGAACTCATTTCATCAAACTGAACCAGAGCTTTTTCAATTTTAAAAGTGTTATTTAAGTAATTTATCTGACCTTTATTTAAGGCTACTTCTCCTCCTAAATAAAAAGCCGGCTCATTTCCAAAATACTTCAATAATAATTTTTCTCCCTCATTTACCTGTCCGGAAACCAATGGATAGTTTACAATAACTCTATTTCCAGCTGTAAAATTAATAATAACATTAACCGGAATTTTGGGCGGTATAAAATCCGGATCATTTTGTTGAAACAATTTTATGTTTACAATTCCATCTGTTACGACTATATCTGCTAAAAAATTAAAATTTTTAGGTTTACCTTGAAAAATAAACTCATTCACATATCCTTTTCCCTTTGCATCTATAGGCCCCTGATTAAAATGAGCTGGCACTGAATTTGAAGTTACTTTGAAATCATAATAGTCTAATTTCCAACCATTAAATACAATTTCTCCCCAACCATTTGCTTTTCCATTCTTGCCATTCATCCCATTTACTGAGTTTACAAAAAACTTATTTTTTTCTGCAATAATAATTCCGGTAATATTGGTAATTGGCAAGTCTAAATAATTATCTAATAATACCCTCCCATAATATAATTTTAATTTACCGTAATATTCTGGTTCCTTAATTTTTCCACTTAGCTGTAGTTGGCCATTTAAATAACCTTGTTCTATTCCAATCATAGGATAAAGTAATTTATATACTAATAAGTTGATGGGAAAATCATAAAAATCAGCAGTTCCTTTTAAATTTCCATTTTCTGTATTTGCTTCAACCATAAAAATGTTTTTATAATCTTTTAATAATTTAATTGTTAGACTATCTTGATATTTTGTTAAATAAAAAAAACGTTCTCCATAGTTCTTAGCAATTAGTAAATCCTGATAATAATTAATATTAAATTTTTGTGGTTGAAAAGTCTCAGATTTAAAGGTTTTTCCCCATGCTTGATATTCTATAGATGAATTACTTAGCAAGACATCAATATTAAAATTCTTAAAGTTTGTGAAATATCCGGAAAACTGTAAATCTGTCTCAACTTTTTTATTTAATTCATTTAAATATAAATGGGAGAATACCTCAAAACGTTTCTTTGATTGACTAAGTGTGATTTCTGAATCTCTTACTTCATAATAATTATGATTGATACCCATTTTTAAATGCTCTATAAATATTTGATTTTCAATTTTTTTTACATTTAATTGAGCTGTTAAGTGATTATTTCCTAATGTTCCCTTTGCAAGATTTCCTTCTATAGCAATATCAGGATTTTTAATGTTTCCATTTAAGAGCATTCTTAAATTGAGAAATCCTCCTAATCGGCTAGGCAATATCTTATTAATATCAAAATGAGTAATAAATATTTTAGATTGAATTTTTCCGTTACGGATAAAAAAATTTCCTGAGTAAGATTCTGTTTTCTGATCATCTTTGAGAAAAAAATCTCCTTGTAGCTGTAATTGGTCCTCTATTTGGATATTTGATACAAATGATCCGACAATATGATTGATCTGATCGTGATAGGCAATGTTTTTGATGTTTATCTGTCGATCTTTTAAATGGATATTTGCTTTAAGGTTACCTGTTTTTTCTCTAAATAGTTTAATATTATCTAAAGACAAATTAAAAGGTTGTATTTGTTGAGTATTTAAATCGTAGTAAAAATCAAAACTAGCTCTTAATGGATTTTTTTTAATTGGGACTTTAAAATCCTTTGCAACAAATTGAAGAGATTTTTTTTCTTTATCAAATTGAATATTTAAATATTCATTTACTTTTATTTTTATCATGTCTTGATAAAAATAAGCTTGAGATAAAAGAAAAAAACTATCATTTTCAATATGAGAATTGATATAAATTGAGGGTTTATTTTCTGCTTCTTGTTGTCCATACAAATAGATATTTGTTTTTCCTGTATAAGATTTTTTCATTACTTTAAGATCATTTATGATGATTTTTTGATTATATACAGAGGGAACAAAAGATAATACTTCATTATTATTTTGAATCAAATCTATCTTTGACTGAGATAAAGAAAACTGATTGTTTTTAAGGGTAGTCGTACCAGAACCTTGCAAAAAGATATTATTCGTATACAAAGGTTGAAAAGCTTTTATAACGGGTAATAAAGTAAAATTATCCAATTGGTGTAATAAATTTATTTCCCTATTGTCCTTTTTACCCTTAATATATCCATTAACTATATATCCATTAAAACTTTTTAGGGTTTTTATTGTAAGCTCACTATCCTTCTTTAACATTTGATAATGCAAATCCCCCATATTATAACCATTTAGGAGAAAATAATCAGCACTTAATTGATGTAAGAAATTGTTTGTATTACTCAGTTGTTTTTTTTGAAAATGAATAATGGTATTAATTTTAAATTTATTGACAGAAAAGTCTACAGCCTCACCAACTAATTGGATTTCCTGTAAATTTAAAGGGATTTTTCCATTAATATTTAATTTTCCAGCTCTATTGTTATTAAAAAAGGTCAAATAATCAATAGATATTTGGTTATCTTTAATATCTATTTGTGAATTCAATTCACATTGTTTAAAGAGTAAAAACTGATTAAAAAAAGTTTGAAAAGATAAAGTTCCATTTAAAATCCTGTTATCCATTTGAAAATCAAATTGATTTTTAAAAGTTATAAAATCAGGAAAATAATTAAATTTCTCTTGTTTAATAAAAAGATCTGTTGTTATTAATTCTTTTATTTCAATATTTGTCGATATTTTTTTGTTTGTTTTGTTTAATTCAAATAAGATTGGTAATTGGTCTTTTATCCGTTGAAAGGAAAAATCAGTATTATGACTTTTAAAATGAAATTGATGATTAATCATTTTCTTTTGGTTGACCATCATTTGTTGGAGTTGCAGATTTATATCAGAAACAAAATCTTTTTCAGCCACCTGAAGGTAGCCATCTAATTTAAGATCTGTTTCACCAATAATAGCAGCTTTTTCTAAAATAAAAGAGATATGGGATATAAAATTAATGAGTATTTTTTCATCTGCAAAGTGCATTTTATATTTTTTTATAAATAACTGATATTGGTTATTTTTATCAGTAATCATTAAATTAAAATACGGTACTTCAAATTTTAAGTCTTCTATTTCTAATAATGGATTTTTGTCATTTTTCTGTTTACGTGAAACAGCAATTTTATCCTGAATGTCTTTTATTTTTTCAACAAAATCAGTTAACTCAAACTGAAGATCAACTTTCTTAATGGATACCTTTTTAATAATAGATAACTTGTTGTTAGGATTTTGAAAAAAGGAAAGTAAAGAGTAATTAAAGTAGACATTCCCGATTTCAAATTTTAATCCTGTTTCATCTGATATCATTACTTCATTGACTTTAATTGATCCAATGATATCAGGTGAAAATTTTTTATATTCTATATTCACACCAATTATCTTTTCAATTTCATCTATAATTTCATTTTTAGATTTTAATAATTGATTAACTAAATTGATATTTATAAAGATGACTAAAAATATGATAAAAATAGCAAAGAGTACTAATATAGTAATTTCTAAACCATATCTTCTTTTATTCACACATTTCCTTTATATTTCAATTTAATTATCCTGTTTTCTCAGTATTTTTATCTTACAGATTATCTAATATAAATTATATCACTATAATTTATATTAAAATATTTCCTAAAATCTTTTACAATCTAAATGAATCAGCAGATTGATAAAAGAAATCTAATGTATCCCCTTGATGTAATATTTGAGGATAATAATTGCTTTTTGTTCAGGTAAGTCTGATGTTTCAAAAATCCACTGCTTTACTAATTCCTGTATTTTCAGGTCATTTTGCAAAGCTCCGGTTGATACTAGAAATTCAGAGTGAACAATATAACCATCACTATTAATATGAATCTCTAATTTACAATCTGTTGCAAACTCGATTTCTAAATCAGCCAGTTCACCAAGGTTACTATTGAGTAATTTTCGGACCTTTCCTTTCTCAAATTGTATTGGTTGATTTTCTAACGAAGAGATTTCAGTTTCTATATTATCATCAATAAAGTCTGTTTCACTCAAACCGATAGGAGAATCTTGAGTAAATTGCTTATTTGATATTTTTTGTGACTTATAAGAATATTTTTTTTGTTTTTCTACTAGTGAAGTGCTTTCCAAAGGGATATATAGTTTTTCTAAATTATTTTGAAAATTATTTTCTTTTACACTAACTGTTTCATTTGATGATTTCCATTTATTTTTTGTAATATTAATATTCTGATTATTCAATACGGTTATAATGACTTTTGATTCCTGCCTTTTAAAGTTTAAAGTATTTTGATTTATAAAGCGAAAAACCAAAACAAGCAGCACAATATGAATGAAAATTGAAATAATTAACCATCCCAGAAAATGATTTTCCATTTTAGAAATCCTCTTTAGCATCTGTGACCAGTGATATTTGATTTAACCCGAGTAGTTTTAAAATATCAATAATTTCAATAATAGTTTTATATGAAGCATTGTTATCACCAAAAACATAAAAACTAAAATCATGATAGTCTTTATTTCTTTTAATTTCTGTTGTCAATTCATTGAGTACGATTTGATGCCCATTTAAAGCAATTTGATTATCAGCACTAATTTCAATCACAATTTTTTTTTCACTAATATTACTTTCTGAAATAAAGGATTTGGGAAGTGTCAGTTGAATGGAACGATTTAAATCAAAAGTAGCAGCTACCATAAAAAAGATCAGAACTAAAAAAATGATATCTAATAATGGAGTAAAATCCAATTGATTTTTTCTGTCTTTTTCTGGTATTTTAAATCGCATTTATCTTCCTAGTTATTTTTAAGTCGTTTCTTGCTTTGATTTTGAAATACGAATCAAGGCATTGATAATTTCTGATAAAATAATCTCCATTTTTTTTATTTCTTTTTCAATTTTATGTTGAAAATAATCATGAAAAAAAGTGGTAGGAATAGCTACTGACAATCCAATAGCAGTAGTTATTAATGCAGTAGAAATACCACCAGCAACAATTGATGCAGTACTAATCCCTTTCTCAACAATATTATTAAAAGCCAATATCATTCCAATTACGGTTCCAAACAATCCCAGCAATGTAGCTAGTTTTGAAAATATTCCTAAATAATTAATCCTTTTATGATACTCTAAATAAACCTGAGCAAAACTACTATCTAATAATTCATTTAATTCACTACGGTTAGAAATGCTGGTATTAAATATACGATGGACAATGTTTTCAAATGGAGTTTTATAGTCTTTATTTTGAATATTTTTTTTTAATTGATAGATATTTGCAGGAAAAAAAGTCTGATACTCTATCAAATTTATTTTATTTTTTCTTAAAAAGAGCATCCGATCTAAAATAATTGCAATTGAAAAAATAGAAAAAACAATGATAGGAATGATAATCACAATAGAACTGACTTGCATGAGATTTTACTTTCCTTAATTACTCAACTTTATTATAATAATTTGCTATTTGCATAATATAATATCTAAAAATGTGATTCATCCCTTTTTACATATATTTTACTTAAAAAAAGTCGATATTCAGTAATTTACTGATCTAATTACTCAAATTTAATGTATATATTTCATATAAAGAATGAAATCAATTATTTCTTATTTATTACCAGAATATTTGATAACCTGTTTTTACTAGAAAAATATAACTAGCTATGATAGAGCTTGAATGACTCAGTTGAAAACCGTTGTTAAAAGTAAAAAAAAGTGAACTATTTTCCGGGAGTATGATTTCGGTTTTTACTTGGAAATACCCTTTTAAATGTTCCCAAAAATCAGTTTGTTCATAATGAACACTGAGCATCAGATTAATAGGGTGAAAAATAATATTCTTTAAATGAAAGGATCCACCAAATCGAAACTGATTAAATTCTACAACATTTAAAAACAGATTGAATCCAGGAGAAAATCTTTTTTGCTGAATATCAAATTGAAATTGTAAAAACATGTCTGGCTTTGCTATAATTAGACCTTGAAAAAACTGAATTGATAAAAAATCTATTGGGAAATAGAAAAGGTATTGTAATTGCATGAGAAATAGATATTTTTCAAAGTGGAAGTGAACTCCGATTATAGATTGAATATAATCTGGATTTATACTGTTTTTAGCAAAATTATTTAAGATAACAGCTTGATATTGATCATAATAAACTTTTTCTGGTAAATAATTTAACTTAAAAAAATCTATTTTTATAAAATCTTTAATTCTGAAATTTATCATTAAGTCAAAATTCAGATTATATAAATATTGGAAATCAGTATAAAAATCAACATAGCTATCAATACTAAAAAAATACTTTTGAAATGAAAATTTTGTTTGAAATAAATAATGATAATTATTGCTATAGGAAAAAGAAATGGAATTGGTAAAATTGGACAGATACTGAACTAAAAAAGTGCCTCCCGCAGAATCAATAGAATTGACAGAAAAATCATAGTTCAAAAATATATGTTCATAAATATTTATTTGTCTTGTCTGATGATCAATGAAAAATTGATTGTGAAGTAATTTGGAATTCTTATTTTCCAGATAAAAGATTTGATACCCGGGTTGAAAAGGTTTATAGAAGGGAACACTGATTTTATTTTCCAGTCTTAATGTTGTTTGATTTAAATATAAATTACTAAGTTGAGCCTGATAATTAACATAGGGAGAAGTGAATTTTAGATAATTTGAAAAAAAACAATCAAACTGATCGATCTCATAGAATACATTTTGTTGAAGATTATATTGATTAAAAGTACCAGTTGACTCTATTTGCTGTTTTTGAAAGTCATTACTATAAAGTTTAGGCAAGGTTAAATGATTTGAAAAAATATATTTACGATTAGAAATTACTTTTTTTTTACTTTGAAGATAATCAAAATAGTCAATAGAAGAAACTAAATCTCTTGTATTATCTTCTTTAGAGATCTTAATGATAAAAGGATCTAATATCTCTCCCTGGATCAAACCAGGAAAAAAAAAATGAATA
>JAKSBL010000171.1 GCA_022361115.1 Spirochaetota bacterium
AAGAATTTTAAAAAAATGATGGGTTATCCCCCTAATGCTCGAGACAAAGTTCTTAAATACAAAGAAAATGACAATATATTTAAAAACAATACTTAACTAAATGCAAAGCTAAATTGGAGAATTGTATTGACAAAGCAATTTCATTTTACCTTTAAGGGTTTTTTAAAACGCCTTAAACAAGAATACCATTATTATACAAAGCGTCCATGGAGTTTAGAAGAAGTGGGCGCTTTTTGGGATACTGTTGAAGATTATGATGAAATAAATGAACAATTGTATACCTATTATTTACGTTTTACTAACTCTTATGATTTAGCCATCAAATATCTACCTAAAAATGATTATAATATGCTGGATATTCAAGCTCGTAGTGGAAAGGGAAGTCTTTTCTGGTACGAAAAGAAAAAAATTAAAAAATCAATATGTGTTGATTTTTCTCCATATTTGAGTTCACTTGCGGATAAGCGTTTAAAAGAAACAGATTTAGATTATGATAGCATTATGATTAAAGATTTCCCATTACCATTTGATGATCATTCCTTTAATTTAGTTTGTTCTTATGAAACAATTGAACACATATATGATTATGAACTTTTTTTTGATGAATTAGTGCGGGTTTTACATCCTGATGGTATTATTATTTTGACCTGCCCAAATGCTTTATGGGAAATTGTCCATTGGATAGCTGCAGTTATAAATATTAACCACAGTGAGGGGCCCCATCGATTTCTAAAAAGATCTGAGTTAATGAAATGTATTAAAAAACATGATTTAGAAATTCTTGAAGAAAACACCACCATTATTTCACCTTTCAATAATAAAATATTGATAAGGATAGATCAATTTTTACATAAATTTCTTCCTGAATTTATAAAAAGACATATTGCACTAAGACGGACTTTTATTCTAAAAAAGATAAATAACAAAGATATTTAATATAAAGAGTTTTAATAATCATATTGGTATTTTACAAGTTTAGTTCAAATGAAAAAAAAATTATTTAAAATTTTCCTTTTTAGTATCCTTTTGTTTTGTGTTATAGTGCTTGGAAATTTTTTCTGGCATTTTCAACAATGCTTATCCTATATTGAACTGGAGAAATTCAACAATTCATCTTCATATGAAGCGGCTATAGTGTTTTATAGCGATTTTAATCAGCAAGGGACAATGGATATTGAAACACTGCGTCGTCTTAATTTTGCAATTCAATTATATCAAAATAAAAGTATTCACAATTTGATATTTGTTGGTGGAGCACGCCCCAACCAAGAGAAATATGGATCTTTTTGTATGTATGAGTATGCCGCAGAGCAGAAAGTTAATAAAGAACATATATATTATGAAACAGTATCTCAAGATACTATATTTAACTTTCTTGAAGGAAAAAAAATTGCTGAACAAAATAACTGGGACAATATTGTTATCATTTCTTCTTATTTTCAATTGAAACGGATAGAAAGTATTTTAAAAGAAGAAATCCCAAGTACATATATTAGCTTACATTATCCTGAGAATAAAGCTAATCCTTCTAAAAGTCTATTAAATAGTTATTATGATTATTTTTATAATGGGCTTTCAAAAATATTATATATTCTCGTTCCTAAAAATTTCTACCGTACATTAGTTAAAAAGATTAGACATTAGGATATTTTATCTTCTTGACTATTAATATTTTAAAATTTACCAATTTAGAAAAAAAATTAAGTAATCACAAATATTATGAAATATTAATACTCGATTGTATTAATTCGGTTTTATCTTTTTTTTTAATTTTTAAAATATTTTCTATTTTATACTTAATTTCTAAAAAAGATGTTGATTTTTCTACAAAATCAATTGCCCCATTTTTTAAAAAATTAATTTTAGTTTTATGATCCACTTCTTTTGATGAAGATAAAAGAAAAGGGATATAGCTGTATCGTCTGTCTAATTTAATAGTTTTCAGCAATTGGCAGCCATTCATAACTGGCATAATCAGATCAGAAATGAAATAATTTTTGATTTATGCTTATTTTTGGTGAATAACCTAGTTGGAAACATAATTCAACCAATTTATCAATAGAATAATCAATATTGCCACTAATAAAATCTGTTATTTCCTGTTCAGATACATCCATGAATTTTGATATTTCTTTTACAGTGATGTTTTCTTTTTTTAGTATTTTATATATCTGACTGGTTATTTCCTCTCGAAATAATTTTTTCTCAAAATCAATTGAGTACCGGTTATTGATCGTAACTTTACTTAAGTTAGCTATTCCCCCCATAATCTCTCCTTGTCTTGTATCATTACATTATACCACAGAAAAGCATAACTAATGTCAGGAAATTGTAGGGGATAAAATGGAAATTTAAAAATAAGAAGACTAAATAGAAAATGAAATCAACTATTTAAATTTGATTGCAAAAAATGGAAAAAATTGATAAATTAAAATACTCAATTATAATTGTTTTAACTAAATCAATCACTATTTTTTAAATTGAGTTTTTCTGCTTTAGAGATTTTTTATTCAGGAATGCTTGTGAGTATATTTTCCCTTTTTTCCCATAATCTGGTGAAACAATCCTACATTTTTTTTGATTTTGAAACTACAGGTTTATATCCATTAGCTAGTGATCGAATTATAGAAATTGCTATGATCAAAACAGTTGATGGTAAAATTGTGGATACTTTAGAATCCATGATTAATCCCCAGATGCCCATTCCAGAAGAAGCAAGTCAAACAAATAATATTACTGACGAAATGGTTGCAGATGCTCCTTTATTTAATCAAGAATTTGCAGAAAAAGTACTGAAATTTGTTGAAAAAAGTATTTTAGTAGCTCACAATGCTTCATTTGATTTAAGTTTTTTATCCATGGAAATGGCTCGTAATGGAATTTCCTTTGAAAATTGGGTTGCCATAGATACCTTGAAAATCGCACAAGCAGTATTTACTGGACAGAGAAATAATCTTAATTCTTTAATGAAACGGTACAATATTACTCCAAATGGTGATTTACACAGAGCAATTGTCGATACAGAAGTATTAAAAAAAGTCTATTTTGAATTAGTAGATGAACAGGATATTAGAGAATATGAAATTGAGCAGATTATCAAAAGATTTGGTTTTCAAGGAAATAATTTACCCCGCTTTATTCCAGGGCCAATAAGAGAAGCACTCATTGAAAAGAGCTCTGTAAAAGGGGATTATTTAACCAGAGATCGACAAAAAATACAATTAGATGTATTACCGATTTGTCCTGTTTGGTGTAATAACCGCTGGTTTCTTTATGCTAAAGATAATCAAAACGGTCAATCAATGATCCTTTATTGTAAAAGATTTTTAGAAATGAATGAAGAACAGGAAAATGGAATCACTGATTGATAAGTATCAACATATTGAAAATCTGAATCATTATTTAAAAAAAAAGAAACGGATTAGACATTGTGTTTCTGTTGCAGAACACATGCAAGCTTGTGCTTTATATTTTGGAGTAAATCAGGCAAAAGCATATCTTGTTGGTATGTATCATGATATTGCTAAAGAACTGAATAGTGAACAACTTATTGAATATAGTCAAAAATATCTCGAAAGAAAGATAGAACCCATTCAAAACTTTCCTTTTAAAAAGTATAATACAAATTTACTTCACGGGCCAGCAGGAGCAGAAATCATTGCCCAGGATTTTAAAATAGTTGATCCAGATATATTAATTGCTATAGCCCATCATACTACCGGAGGCTTAAGATTATCAAATCTGGCAAAATTAGCTTTTATTATGGATTTTTGTGAACCATTAAGAAAACACACTACTTCTGAAGAAATTTACCATGTGCTGATTAATAATAAAAATCTGCCTTTAGCTTATTATCTGACTTATTATTACACATTGCTAGATGTCATTAAAAGAAAAAAACTGATCTGTCCAGAATCCATTTTGGGATATAATGAGGCATTAGACTCAATTCAATGATTTTTCCATTTGAATATTTTCACCAAAATTTTGAGTTTGTACCATTCTTAAGCGCCGATAACCAAGGGCTTTAAAAAATTTATAACCTGTTTTACTGGTTGTGATTTTAATTTTTTGCACTTCTTTTTTCTTGGCAATTTCTTCAATATGATTTACCAATATTCGGCCAATTCCTTTGCGATGATACTCAATTAAAACAAAAACATTAAAAATAGTATCCTTTTCTAAACTAATAGTCCCCACGATTTTATTATCAATAACAGCAACATAGAGTTCCCGCTTATATGACATTTGCAAAATGCGATTGGGGGTGAAATATTTGTAGAGCTTCTTAATCACTTCTGTATCATAATCTTTACTGTTTATTTCTAGGAGATTTTTTTTAATCAGTTCTACAATCTCTGAAGAATCACTGGTTTCATAAGGACGAAAATTAAGATGTTTAACCATCAAAAATCCTTTATCCAATTTTATTATTTTGAAATCAAAAGCAATAAAATTTTAACTTCTGCCCATTAATTAGACACCCTAATTTTATGCTAATAAGAAATATTGTCAAGTTTATTCCCCTTTTCTTTGGATTTTATTACAATTATTCTATATTTAAAGAAAATGATAAGATTGTGAAAATATTATTAAAAAAGCTAAAATATATCACATCAGTCAATCCATTTTTATTGAAAATAGATTGACAAAAAAAGGAAAAAAATTTAATTTTCAGGCTAAACCTGATGAGAAGGGATTATATTACTTTGCATATCCATATTTTTTTTCCATTTAGTTATAATTTCTTCTCTTTTATAATTTCCTTATTTCCTTTCTAAAAATATTACATTATACTATAATTTATTTAACTTTTTCTTTAGGATAGTTTTAAATAATCAGGAAGAGTCAAACTTTTGCATTTTACTACATAATTTGAGAATCTTTATGAACAGAAAAGTTCTCCTCATTTGTTTTATCATATTTGGACTGATAATTATTAGCTTCAGCTTATCACTTCTATGGCAATTTCATGGCAAACATTCTTTTATTGTATCTAAAGAAGTTTTAAATAATCCAGATTATTTTCATTTTTTATATTTCCTAAGGGAAAAAAGGATACGTTTTGTTCGCTTAGATAAACCAGGATTTGATCGTTTTTTTATGAAATGGTATCCCAAATTAGTCATAAAAAGAGAATTACAAGGTAAACCTTATCTAGGCGATCATTTGATTAAAAGTCAAAACTACTATTTAGGTGTTGATATAACCAGTAATCTAGTGAGATTGGATGGTACAGAAAGAAAGCAGATACTCAGGAAAGTTAAACAAAGAGCTTTGAAAAATATTTCCTTATTAACAGAAAAACAATTACAAATCAATAAACGACTCCTTGTTAACAAGGAAGATGGAAAACCGGTTACTTTTTATTTAGTGGATACCTTTTCATTGGAAAATTTTAAAAGTAAACCTAAACATAATTTGTCTTATGAACCTGAAGTTTCAAAACCACTCACTGTACTTGGTTTTGCAGGTGATGTAGCATTTGAAGAACATGTTAAAAATATCATACATACTAAAGGACCAGCTGCTGTATTTAAACAGGCTATCCCTTTAATGGAAAATGTTGATTTATTTAGTATAAATTTAGAATTTACAGTGAGTGAAATAGGGAACCAAGAGAAAAAAAATTATACTTTTCAGGCTAATGAGTACGAATTTCAAGCAATTGTTTCCAGTCCAATTAAGTATGTTACAACAGCAAACAACCATATTAAAGATTTTGGAGAAGAAGCATTAAAAGATACAATGAAATATTTAACAAAATATCAAATATATTATTCTGGTGTTGGTTTAAATCGGCAAGAAGCTTTTCAACCCGCTCTTTTTAATATCAATAATAATTTTTTAGCATTTTTTTCTATTTGTAAAGTGCCTCAAGAATATGGAGGATATGATACAATGAAAAATTTTACTGCTACTGATCGGCAAGCTGGTTTTGCCAATGATGATTTGACAGTTATCAAGCCTTTATTTAATCAATATAAAAATGGAATCATTATTATTCAACCCCACACTGGAATGGAATACCGTTTAAGGCCCAGTTTAGCTCATCGAAATTTAGCTAAGAGCTTAATTGATGCAGGCGCACATGCTGTTATTTGTCATCATCCCCATGTTATCAATGGAGTAGAGATATACAAAAATAGACTCATTGCTTATTCATTAGGAGATTTTGTATTTGATATTCAAAAACAATATGCAGATGAAGGATTGATACTTTACCTTTATATTTACCAACAAGAAATAAAATCCTGGGCCTTTTATCCTACTGTCTCTCATTATGGTCAGGTTGTTTTAGATGAAAACAGATTAGTGGAAGTTGAAAAACGATTTCTTGCTCTTTCTAAGGAACTCAATCCTTGAAAAGGTTTGAGTTTACCTAATGCAACACTTAAGCGTCATTCCTGTTCTGAGCCATAAATACCAATTATTACTGTTCAGTTAAATACCTGCTTTCCTGAGAACAGCAGAATTGGTTTTTTCAGGTAAATACATTTTTATCTGGTATAAATTAGGGATTATTTTTTGTTGGTATAATTTAGTAATTTTTGTATAATAATAACAGTTATTAAAAAAAGTATAACGAGGGCCCCCTATGATCTGGATAAATCTTTCCATTTTAGTGATAAATATTTTAGTTCTGATATTCGGCTATCAATTAGTAAAAAAAAGAATTGAAAAAAAAGTTGTCAATAAACAAATTTTATCTGATATTAAGAAAGAGATGAATGGACTGATCATGAATTTAAATGAAACAACTTTAAGCAATGTATCGATTATTGAAGAAAAAGTAGAAAATTTAAAAAAGCTGCTGCAACTAGCAGATAAAAAGATACATGGATTGAGTGAGTCTATTGAAGAATTTTCTCAATTGAGTCAACCACCAAAACCTAAAACTGAACCTTTATCCAATACATATACTCTAGAAAAAGTGGTTAATCAAAGCCGCAAAGTATCCGAGATAAAGAATAGAGAAAAAGAAGAAAAAAAAGAATGGGAAAAGTCTTTAAGAGAAGAGATAAAAGAGTTATCTTCTAATGATAAAATCAAACATCTCAATGAAAAGGGATTGTCCAGTGATGAGATCAGAAAAATTATTCAAATGGATAAAGGTGAGTTTGAGCTTTTATTAAATCTGGAAAATATCCAACTAGACTAATTCTTTTTATTTACTTTTGCGGAGGAAAAAATGAGTGATAATAATACTAATGTTCATCGACATGAACGGCAATTAATTTTGTTTACTTTGGGACATGGAAATTATGGAATTCCAATTGAAAATGTTTTTGAAATAAAAAAAATGGAAGAAATTACAGTAGTTCCTAAGGCTCCTAAATTTATTGAAGGAGTCATCAATTTACGAGGTAATGTAATTCCTGTAATTGATTTAAGAAAACGTTTTGGAATGGAAAAAGTTGAAATCACTAAAAAAACAAAAATTATTATTGTTGAAGTTAGTAAACGACAATTTGGGTTGATTGTAGATTCTGTAGCTGAAGTTGTCACTTTAACTAATGATCAAATTGAACCTTCTTTACCAACAGTTTCTGGTTTAAAAGCTGAATTTATCAACAGTATTGGTAAAATGGATGAAAAATTAATTATCATATTAGAAATTAACCGAATTATTCAAAGTACAGAAGAAATAAAAGTAACTGAATAATATGCCTGGAATATTGGAATATATGGCTAAACATACGATTTCACTGGAAATATTTCATAAAATTGCCAAAATGACTAATGATATAGCTGGTATCTATATGCATGAGTCAAAGATAAATATGTTATCCAATCGATTAAGAAAGCGGCTGATAGCTTTAAATATTGAAACCTTTGAGGAATATTATCACTATCTAGTTAATGGAAATGACCCAGACGAAATCAATCAAATGCTAAATGTAATATCTACGAATGAAACTCATTTTTTCCGTAGTAAAGCACACTTTGAAGCTTTAGAGAAAAAAATTATCCCTGAATTATTAAGTAAAAGAGATACTCCTGTTAAAATACTCAGTGCTGGATGTTCTAGTGGAGAAGAGCCTTATTCTATTGCAATTTTATTAGCTGAAAATAACTGGCTCAGTCCAAAACTAGTTGATTTAGAAGCTGTTGATTTAAATTCTATGATTATTGACCATGCTAAAAAAGGAATTTATCATAGCAAACAATTAAGATATACTGATGAAAGAATTGTCATCAAGTATTTTAATTTAATCGATCATGACAGTTATCAAATAAAAAATTTTATCAAAAACTCAATCAAATTCTATAATATGAACTTATTAGCCGATAAATTTAACAATAACTATGATATTATATTTTGTCGGAATGTGATGATTTATTTCAATCGGGAAAATCATATTAACTTAGTTAATCGTTTTTATGAGCACATGAATCAGGACGGATTTCTTATTATTGGGCATGCGGAGTCATTGTTTTTTATAAAAAACATGTTTCAAAATAAAGTCCTATGTCAAACTCATGTTTATCAAAAGACTTAATATGAAAAATACTTATTAGTCTTTTTTTTGAGGAGTCGCAATATGGTATATATTGATGAAAATAAATTACAAAAAGCCTTTTTAGAAGAGGTAAGTGAGCTTTTAGAACACCTCAATAAAAAATTATTAGAACTAGAAAATGCTCATGAAGATAAAGATGTTATAAATGAGATTTTCCGTTTAACCCATTCTATTAAAAGTGAATCTGCGTTAGTCGGCTTTAAAAATATGTCGACAATTGCTCATAAAATGGAAGATATTTTTGAACATATTCGCAGAAACACTTTAGTTGTTGACCGCAGATTAATGGATTGCTTGTTTGCTGCTTATGATAAAATCAGTGAATTAGTTGCTGCTATACAAAATCATGAAGATGAGTCTCAATATGACATTGAAGGGGTATTGAATCCTCTACTTGATATTTTACAGGAAGACCCTCCAGTTAAACAAGAAGTTAAAAAAGTTGAAGAAGAACCAGAAGAAACTACCGGTGAGTTAAATATAAAAATTGGTAAATTAAAACAAATATCAGTGGAATTTAATGATGTGGAAAAACATCAAATTGAAGAAGCAGTACTCGAGGGTGATGAAAAATTATACAAAATCACTTACCAATTAACCAGTGATTGTGATATGCGCTATCCCCGGGCTTATCTGGTTTATAATAATTATATTAATATTGGAAATGTCATTAAAACACTACCTGATATTAATACAGAAACGGATGATGATAAATTTCATACAATTGATCTGTATTTAGTAACTAAAGAAGATATAGATAAATTAAAAGAATGTGCAGATGTGGATCAAATCCAAAAGCTCGTTATTGGTAAAGCAGAAACTGATCTAGTTAAAAGATCTCTAAATATTGACATTGATGTAACTCCGGCAGCTGAAGAAGCAAATAAAATATCGACTGACGAAATAAAAGAAGCAGAAGATATTGAAGCTCAATGGGCGAAACAAATTGAAGAACAAATGGCAGAAGCACAAAAAGAATCTGCAATGGTTACGGAAACTGTTGAAGAAGAAAAAAACACAGCAGAACCGCAGCAAAAAGAAAAAATCAAACAGATTAATGAAAAAAGCAAAGAACTTCAAAAACAAACCATTCGAGTTGATATTGAAAGATTGGATAATTTGTTAAATCTAGTTGGGGAACTTATCATTAATCGATCCCGATTTATGCAAATAAAAGATAGTTCTTTTGATCCAGAAACTGTTCAAGAATTAAAAACTGAGTTAGAAGATGCAACAAATGAGTTAGAGAGAATCACTGATCAAATGCAAATGGGGATGATGCAAGCTCGTATGGTTCCCATTGGCAATGTTTTTTCAAAATTTCCACGAATGGTTAGAGATTTAGCAAATACGCTTCATAAAACAGTTAGTTTAGAAATAAAAGGTGAGGGGACTGAGGTTGACCGTACGGTTATTGAGTTTATAACTGAGCCATTAACACACCTAATTCGCAATTCCATAGATCATGGAATTGAAACACCTGAAACCAGGCAAAATTTAGGAAAACCAAGAGATGGAAAAGTTCAATTACTAGCCTATCAGGAGGGGTCTAATATTTATATTGAAGTTTCGGATGATGGAAAAGGAATAGATATAGAAAAAATTAAAGAAAAAATCATTGATCGTGGTTTACTTTCCCGTCAAAAATTGACAACCCTTCCCCAATCTGAAATACTTGGTTATATTTTTGAACCTGGCTTCTCGACAAAACAAGAGATCACTGACCTATCTGGCCGTGGTGTTGGAATGGATGTAGTGAAAACAAAAATTTCTCAATTAAGAGGTAGAATAGATATAGCATCAAAATTAGGAGAAGGAACCAAATTTACCATTGTTCTTCCACTAACTACGACTATTGTAGAAGCATTATTAGTAAACGTTCAGCGCAATATTTTTGCTATTCCGATTACTGTTGTTGAAGAAACCATAAAAATTGAACCGGATGATATTAAAACCTTTGATGAGTATCAAGTTTATAATCTTCGTGATGAAACATTGGCTGTTCTGTATTTAGCCGATTTAGTAGGTATGGAAAGAGATAAAGCATCTAATGAGGTGTTCATTGTTGTGGTTTCTTTTGACAATAGAAAAGTTGGGTTAGTAGTCAATGATTTAATGGGAGAACAGGATATAGTAATTAAACCATTAGATGATGTGCTAAAAAATAATGAAGGCATTGCGGGTGCTGCTGTACTAGGTGGAGATGGAAGAATTGCCCTTATTTTGGATACAAATACTTTGGTAAAATCATCTATGCGTGAAATTAATAAACTGGCTCAATTAGAACAAATGTATGAAGATACAGAGAACATGGGTACAGAATTAAGAAGTTTTTATGACTACATTAATAAAGCAAGAGCTGAAAAAAATATGGAAAATACAGAGGATGCAGAAATGATGCATGATTCGGATGAATCAATAGAAAAAGGCAGTAAACCTCAAAGCTCTGCTGAATCTATTGAACAAAAAGAACCAGATCAGGATAATGACAAAAATAATGATGCTGATAATTTAACTGTTATTGAAGATTTTTTACACGATATCCAAAATGAAGATGAATAATTTAAAACATAAATTGAAGATAATAAAGAGATTAATAATCTTTATCAGGTTTTTTTAAAAATATGGTTCACAAATATAAAATTGTGCTATAATAATAAAAAACAAAACCTGTAAAAAGTTAGTCTTTAAGGAGTACAAATGTCAACCAGGATTGTTTTAGCAGATGACCTCTCATTTATGCGAATGGTACAAAAAGAAATTTTAGAAGAAAAAGGCTATCAGGTTGTTGGAGAAGCCAGCGATGGTATAGAAGCGGTTGAGCTTTATTCCAGATTAAAGCCTGATGTGATCATTCTTGATATTACCATGCCTAATATGAATGGTCTGGATGCTATGCACAAGATATTTGAAACAGATAAATCTGCTAAGATCATCATTTGTTCTGCTTTGGGACAGCAACAGCTTATCGTAGAGGCTATCAAAGCTGGAGTAAAAGATTTTATTGTAAAACCTTTTAAACCTGAAAGAATTCTTTCTGCTATTGAAAAAGCAATTAAGTAATTCTAATCAATGCCAAAAAAAATAAATGTTTTTACCATCGATGACTCACCTTTTTATCGTCAAGTCTTAAAAGAAATCATTGAAACAGATAATCAACTTGAGTATTGTGGATTTGCAGTAAATGGATATGATGCTATTGAAAAACTGAAGCATGTAAAACCAGATGTTATTACACTAGATGTTGAGATGCCGGAAATGAATGG